>JAEUVI010000276.1 GCA_016787105.1 Chitinophagaceae bacterium
CCATACATTACGGCACAATGAACTATACAAGATTTTAATTCTCGCCAGTAAATTCTACTAGAAGCTGTAACCGAACAAACTCTTTTTATACCTGGCTGATAACGATATTACAAAAGGAAATGAATATTGAATAAAAAACCCCGCCTTTGGGGCAGGGTTAATATTGAGTTTGGTAAAGAATTAAGCGATTTCTACTTCAGCGCCTGCTTCTTTCAGTTTGTTAGCGATTTCTTCAGCCTCAGCTTTAGCTACGCCTTCTTTAATTGGTTTTGGTGCACCGTCAACCAATTCTTTTGCTTCTTTCAGTCCAAGTCCAGTCAAGTCTTTTACGATCTTAACTACATTCAGTTTAGAAGCACCACCGCTTTTCAATATTACATTGAATGCAGTTTTTTCTTCAGCAGCAGCTGCGCCACCGCCGTCTCCAGCACTTACTACTACTGCTGCTGCAGCAGGTTCGATACCATATTCTGATTTTAAGAAGTCTGCTAATTCCTGAACTTCTTTTACTGTCAAGCCTACTAATGATTCGGCTAATGCTTTTACGTCTGCCATTTGATTTAAATTTTTCCCGTCTTCACCGCTTTATGTAGCTCCGACGGAGTTTAAAAAAATTGTTAGGTTATGTTAGATGTCAGATGTACGGAGTACGGTTTCCCGTGTGTACATCAAACAACGTACATCGTACATTATTCAGCCGGAGCCGCCTCTGCAGATCCCGCCGCTTTCTGCTCGTGGTGGTGCAGTAATGCAGCCAGTACACGTTTAGCAGGAGATTGCAACAAGCCGATTACTTCGCCAATCAATTCGTTTTTCGTTTTGATTTTTGTAAGAGCTACCAACTGGTTATCTCCGCTGTAAATATCACCATTGATGAAAGCCGCTTTCAAAACAGGCTTTTCTCCATTTGTTTCCTTACGGAAAGAACTAAGAATTAAAGCCGGCTCCTTGGGATTTTCAGAAAAAAGCAAGGCAGTTACATTGTGCAGAGAATCATATACACCAGTATAACGTTCTGCATCCAGTGATTCCAATGCTTTTTTAATCAATGTGTTTTTAGCCACTTTCATTTCTACATTCTTGCTAAAGCAAGCCCTGCGCAATTTGCCCACTTGCTCTACAGTCAGTGACTCTGTATCGGTAACATAGAAGTTGTTGTATTGAGAGAACTTGTCTTTCAACAAACCTATTACTTCGTTTTTTTGATCTTTTGTCATTTTATTAAGTTTATCGGTCAGACCGCGTTATTTCTAGTGAACAAATGCTTTTGTGTCAATAACAATACCAGGGCTCATTGAGCTGGCCATACTTACACCTTTCAGGTAAATACCTTTTGCGGAAGAAGGCTTTGCTTTAATGATTGCATTTAACAATTCCTGGCTGTTTTCAGCAATTTTTTCCGGAGTAAAGCTCACGCGGCCTATAGAAGCGTGTACGATACCAGCTTTATCAACTTTAAAAGCGATTTTACCGCCTTTTACTTCATTTACCGCTGCTGCAACGTCATTGCTTACTGTACCTGTTTTTGGGTTTGGCATCAGGTTACGTGGACCTAATACTTTACCGAGCTTACCAATCTTAGGCATTACAGAGGGAGTAGCGATAATTACATCAACGTCTACCCAGCCGCCTTCGATTTTTGTAATAAACTCATCCAGGCCAACAAAGTCAGCGCCTGCATTTCTTGCAGCTTCTTCTTTGTCTGGAGTGCAAAGCACCAATACTTTTTTCGTTTTACCGGTACCGTGTGGAAGAGTAACAGTACCGCGGATTGCCTGGTCAGCCTTTTTAGGATCTACACCAAGGCGTATATGAAGGTCAACAGAAGCATCAAATTTGCAGGTATTTACCTGCTTAACTAGTGCTGATGCATCCTTCAGCGTATATGATTTGTTGTTATCAATCTTAGCTTCTGCAGCTTTTCTTTTTTTACTGATAGCCATTTTTAATTCGTTTTAATTATCACTCCCGCCGGGCGGGATAAACATTTAATTTTCCCAGGGAGCTTTTCCTTCTACAGTAAGTCCCATGCTGCGGGCAGTACCAGCTACCATTTTCATAGCGCTTTCTACTGTAAAGCAGTTCAGGTCAGGCATTTTATCTTTTGCGATAGCCTCTACCTGGTTCCAGTTTACTTTACCTACTTTGTTGCGGTTACTTTCTTTAGATCCTTTCTGGATTTTAGCCGCTTCCAGCAATTGAATAGCCGCGGGAGGTGTTTTGATAACGAATTCAAAACTCTTGTCAGAATATACTGTGATTAACACGGGAAGTACCTTTCCCATTTTGTCCTGTGTCCTTGCATTAAATTGCTTACAGAATTCCATGATATTAATACCCTTGGAACCAAGCGCAGGACCGATTGGAGGTGCAGGATTTGCCTGGCCACCTTTACACTGCAGCTTTACATAGCCGGTGATTTCTTTTGCCATTTTTTTCGATTTATTGGTTCAAGCGACCTTTCATCTTATTGATTAATCGGTCTCCCAAATTCCTCACTCCCGATATTACCGGGGTTGCTAAAGAACTAATTGGGGCGGCAAAGGTAAGACGAAACTGTCAAATGGGCAAGATTTAAAAACAGTTTATGTAAAAAACCCAAATGCCGTAAATAACACGCTGGCCCCGGAGTAAATTAGAGCGACAGGTGCTGCAAAGCGAAAATACAAACAGTGAGTCGGCTCTGCAACGCTTTTCGAACAATGAATGTCAAGCTATCAAAATTGAAACAATGGGAAAGCTTGTATTTAACAGACTATGCCTGTGCGTCATATGCTGCTTATTTCTTATCTCCTGCACTAAATCTGGATTGGAAAAACCCGCGGTTGTAAATCCCGTGCTAATGCCGGCGGGGTCTTCGGGTGTAACATCGGCCATGAACAACTTTGCTTTTGATTTTTTTAAAAATACACTGAATAATGATGGTACGGTAACGAACAAACTTGTTTCACCATTTAGCATATACATTGCTCTTAGTATGGTATATAATGGGGCAAATAATGCGACCAGGGATTCAATCGCTCACGCTTTACGATTGACATCTGATGATGTACAGAAGCTAAACGACGTCTGCAAAGTGCTGATTGAGGATTTGCCGGGTGTTGACAGCAAGGTTAAGTTATCAATAGCGAATTCTATCTGGTACAACAAAAGCGGAGCTCAGCCAATCGAAAATTTTTTGACTGTTACCAATCAGTGGTATCATGCAGCAGTTACTCCAACAGATTTTAGCAATTCAGAATCATCTCTGAACGCAATTAATGGATGGGTTGCCGACAATACCAATCAGAAAATATTAAAAATTCTTGATAAGGTTTCAAAAGAAGACTTAATGTACCTGGTAAATGCGGTATATTTCAAGGGAACATGGAGAAATAAATTTGACGCGTCAAAGACAACAAATGAGAACTTCCATACTGTGGATGGAAGTTCAGTTTCAGTTCCTTTTATGATCCAGGAAAATAAAGTTCATTTTGTACACGATGAAAAAGTACAGGTACTTGAACTTCCATACAGCAGCGGTTCGTACAATATGTATATTTTGCTGCCCCAGGAGAATACAACTTTAAACCAGGTCATTTCTTCAATAAACACAACCTCCTTTCACCAACTACTATCCGACACTCTAACAACGAATATGACAATTCACTTGCCCAAGTGGAAGTCTAATTATAAGATGGGTACATTGAGACCTGCATTAGCTGCAATGGGAATGGATATTTCCTTTACAGATTTTGCCGATTTCACGAAAATGTATAACCAGCCAGTCCAGATTACAAAATCAATACACCAGACATTTATAGAAGTAAACGAAGAAGGAACCGAAGCAGCGGCGGCTACTGTTATCGGAACAGGGCTTACTTCCATAGGCCCTCCGGCCGTGTTAAGAATAGATCGCCCCTTTATGTATGTCATTGCAGAAAAAACAAGTGGAGTAATACTTTTCACCGGTGTGGTAAATAACCCGGCATTAAACTGATTAAACTTTCTAAAAGAGAAAAGCTGGCTTGGAAAATCCGAAGCCAGCTTTTTTTATACCTAAAATTAATTATTAACTGATTTTTTCCACCTGCATATAGTTGAGCTCCACAGGAGTAGAACGGCCGAATATTTTCACCGTTACTTTCAGTTTCTTCTTTTCATCATTTACCTCTTCAATTACACCGTTAAAGTCATTGAATGGCCCTTCGATGATTTTGATAGTTTCGCCCACAATGAACGGCTCACTGATGCTCACACCTCCTACTTCTGCCATTTCATCCATTTTGCCAAGCATCTTGTTTACTTCTGCTTTGCGCAATGCTATCGGGTTGTCTTTGCCCAGAAAATGAATAACACTGTTTGTGTTCTTGATTGTATCGCGAAGATCGTCGCCCAATTTACCTTCTATTATTTCTATCATCACATAGCCAGGATAATAGTTACGCTCACGCATCACTTTTTTCCCGTTCTGTACCTTATATACTTTTTCTACCGGAAGAAAAACCTGTTTTACGATCTCACTCCAGCCACCACGTGAAACTTCTTTGTCCAGGTATTCCTTCACTTTACGCTCTTTGCCACTGATCACACGAAGTACATACCATTTTGTTTCCTGCTGCTTCGTTTCCGGCTGTGTATTGGTATTTGTAGCTTCCATGATTAACCAATTAATTTATAGATCTGTTTCAAAGCTGTACCTGCTGCAAAGTCCATTATCCATACCATCGCAGTAATGATAAGTGTAGCAACGAGTACAATCATTGTTGACTGCTGCAATTGCGGCCAAGTAGGCCAGGTCACTTTTTCAACCAGCTCTTTGTAGGACTCTTTAAAATATGTCGCAATCTTGTTCATAAATACAATTTGCACGGGCGGAGAGATTCGAACTCCCATCAAAGGTTTTGGAGACCTCTATTCTGCCATTGAACTACGCCCGTAAGAAAGCTAAAAGCTATTCCGTGTTACCGAAACAGCTTTTAGAATCTTATTTTACAAAGATAAAAAATCTTTGTAATCCGCTTATCGCAGAT
>JAEUVI010000306.1 GCA_016787105.1 Chitinophagaceae bacterium
TGTATCGTTTGATATTTGAAAAACTACATCAGCAGCAAGTGCCGGGTTCTTTTTCTTTTCTATTTTAAATCCATTGAATAGGGGAAGCGAGTTATCATCATGATTCTTTTTGCAACCCACAAATAATATAAGCAGAAAAAATGTGACACTACCTGCAGAAAGCCATCTTTTTCTTAATGATTTCATGATTTTATTAAATTATGCGAAAAACTAACCAATATAGTTGTTATATAAATAGCTAAGCGACCAATAAAAAAGCCACTCTGCATAAAGAGCGGCTTTTAATATAGTTGAACCCTGATTAAGATTTCTTTTTTCCTTTCGGAGCAAACAATGCAAGCATTCTTCTTCCCTCCAGCTTTGGCATGTTTTCCAGAATTCCTACTTCGGCAAGCCTTTCAGCAAACTTCAATAGCAATAATTGCCCACGATCCTGGAACTGTATAGCACGGCCTTTAAACTGTACATATGCTTTTACTTTATTTCCTTCTTTCAGAAAGTTTTCAGCATGCTTTGCTTTGAAGTCAAAGTCATGATCATCTGTATTCGGAGTAAAGCGAATTTCTTTCACTTCAGAGACTTTGCTTTTCGCTTTCATCTCTTTTTCCTTCTTCTTCTTATCGTAGAGGAATTTGTTGTAGTCAATAATTTTACAAACAGGAGGATCCGCCTGCGGCGAAATTTCTACCAGGTCCAATTGCTGTTCTTGAGCCATCTTCAGGGCTTCCTGTACCGGGTAGATACCTACTGTAACATTGTCACCAACCAACCGTACCTGCGGTACGCGTATGTGGTGGTTAATTCTGTGTTCTGCTTCTTTACGCGGTGCAAAACGGTTTCTGTTAAATCCACCACCGCCTGGCCTGTTAAATCCGCCACCTCCGGGCTTTTGAAATCCACCACCGCCCGGTTTTTGAAATACTGCCATTTAAATTTTTTAAGTGAAGTTCCCCTGAGAACTTTTAGTTTTTATTTTTAAATGTATACTTCTATCAGGGTGAGAAGTATTTTTTTGAGTAGCAAGTTCATAAATCAGTAAAGTGCAAAAGAAGATTTTAAATTACAAAATTCATTCACTTTACAATCTTTCGTCTTTTCTTTTATTACTCCTGGCTAACTCTGTTTTTTATTTCAATGCTGATTTCATCAATAAATTCCTGCACTCCCTTTACTCCTGCATCTCCTTTCCCTTGTTTCCGCACTGCTACTTTGTTTTCATTCATCTCTTTCTCTCCTACTACCAACATATATGGCACACGCTGTAGTTCTGTATCACGAATCTTCTTTCCTATTTTCTCGTTTCTATCATCCACCTCTGCACGAATATCTGCTTTTTTCAGGGTTTTCTGAACTGTTTTTGCATAGTCAAGGAATTTATCGCTAATCGGCAGCACTTTTACCTGTACTGGCGATAGCCAAACCGGCAATTTACCTGCGTAATGCTCCAACAGGAAGCCGATAAACCTTTCATGCGTTCCTAATGGCGCCCTATGAATTATCAATGGTGTTTCCGTATGGTTATCCGGAGTGGTGTACTGCAGCTTGAAACTTCTTCCCTGCGAAAAATCCACCTGGTTGGTGGCAAGAGTAAATTCCCGGCCGATTACACTATATATCTGTACATCAATTTTAGGGCCGTAGAATGCAGCCTCATCCTGCACTTCCACGTAAGGAATATTTGATTCTTTCAGCACATTGCGAACCATTGCTTCAGTTTCTAACCAGAGTTCCGGTTCATTTACATATTTTACTCCCAGCTTTTCTTTTGAGTGTAATGAAAGGCGCATTACATATTTATCAATACCGAATATTTTAAAATATTTCAGGTACATCTCATTAACGGCACGGAACTCATCATTGAATTGTTCCCTGGTGCAATAGATATGTGCATCATTCATATGCAAACAACGTACACGCATCAATCCAAACAATTCACCACTTTGCTCATAGCGGTATACTGTTCCATACTCTGCTATTCGGTAAGGTAAATCACGATAGCTCTTTGGTTCCGCGGCATATATCTTGTGATGGTGAGGACAGTTCATTGATTTCAGATAATACTTCTCACCATCCATTTCCATTGGCGGGTACATGCTATCTGCATAGTATGGCAGATGCCCGCTGGTAAGGTACATGCTTTCCTTAGCGATATGCGGCGTCACTACTCTTTTGTAATCACCTTCCAGTTCTGTTTCTTTTGCCAGTTTTTCCAGCTCTTCAATAATAATTGTTCCATTCGGCATCCACATTATCAGTCCTTGCCCTACATCATCATCCATTGTATAAATACCGAGTTCTTTACCTAGTTTCCTGTGGTCGCGTTTTTTAGCTTCTTCCAGCA
>JAEUVI010000309.1 GCA_016787105.1 Chitinophagaceae bacterium
CCAGTCCTGCAGGTGATTCTTATTGATAAAATTAATCCAGTCTGCACGGGTACCATCCGTTTCACGGCCGATAGCATATATTTTCAGACCCTGCGCTTTCCATACTGCACGATACATGGAATCAACTTTGGGCAGTGTTTCGCGGCAATGACTACAGGTGGGATCCCAAAAACAAACAAGTGTATATGGCGCATTAACAGCATAAAGAGAAACTCTTTGATCCGCAGTATCCGGTAAAACAACATTGGCTGCTGAAGTTCCCAGGATATTCGCCATCAGGCTATACGCCCTGTTGGAAATCATTTTCTCACCCTTTTCATTCAGCCAGTCATACTTCTGGTTGCTGAAATACTTTTCATACAAATGCACAAAGACTTTGTCCTCCCACATGTATTTCTGCTGCAGGTATCGGTTGGCAAATTTTATCAACAGGAATTTTTTCATTTCCGGGCTGGCGCTTGCATAGCCCAGCATCCAGTCTATTTCTTTGTTTACAGAATCTGCATCCGGGTAAACGAGCTGCGAAAAATATTTATCTATTTTACCATCGAAGAAGGTTGTTTTGGATAAACGATCGTCGTAGAAATTTACACCATCCCAGTAATGATCCTTGTAATAGCGGTATGCATACATTGAGTCATATTTCCCTCCGGGATGTTTTTCTGCCGGTGGTACTTCCGGCTCCTGCATTGCAACCAGTAATGTGGTAAGAAATGATTTCGGGTTCTTTTTCATTACATTATCCCGATAGTCTTTTATCTGCTTGTTGCCTGCGATAATTTTATCATTAATCCTGGCAGAGTCTTTTGCATTTTTAGCTGTAATCAGTTGCGCTTTTGCATCATCAATTTCCTTTCCTTTCAATAACATCTGATCCTGGTAATCATGAAAGAGAACATTATCGGCCGAGTTTTCAAACTTCAGACTTTTTACAATATCTGATGAGTCGGCTACAATAGAAAACTGCTGCTCTTTATCAATGAGAAATTCAAAAAACCTGTTTTTATCCGGGTAGCCAATCAGGTAAATACCACCTCCAAGTTTCTTGTCTCCTTTAAACACCCCTTCGCTCTTATCATTCAGCTTTACAGAATCAATAATGGGATATTGGTTACCATTATAATAACCGAGATAAATGAACTGATTTTTAAAAGGCTTGAAAGTAACTTTAATTGTATATCCATCCTTTTGCTGGGCAGACAGGGATAGGGTGGCAAATAAGAAGAAAACGAAATAAAATCTTTTCATAAGTACCAATGAAAGGTAAAATTATTCAAAAAAGAGAGATATTAAAATAGAGACGAGAGGAAAGGCAGAGAGGAGGCACTGAGGCAATAAGGCCGTAACGCCATTCCTTAACTTGTTGCCTTCTCTCTGCCTGGTTGCCTTAATGCCTTTATGCCCCACCACCTTTATGCCTTCTTCCGTGTACATTTGCGCCGTGAAAAAGAGAAAACAGAATATCATACTGGAAAAAGTGCTGGTGAGCGACTATGCCGCCGAGGGTAAATCACTTGCGAGAATAGATGGAAAAGTGATTTTTATTGAAAACGCCGTACCGGGTGATGTAGTTGATATTCAACTAATCAAAAGTAAAAAAGACTGGGGCGAGGGCAGGCCAATTCATTTTCATACCTATTCACCAGAGCGGGAAACGCCATTCTGTTCGCATTTTGGAGTGTGCGGCGGCTGCCAATGGCAAATGCTGCCTTATGAAAAACAGCTTGCCTACAAGCAAAAACAGGTAAGCGATAACCTGCAGCGCATTGGCAAAGTTGACTTACCGGAAATGCTACCGATTGCAGGCGCTCCGGAAACAAAATTCTATCGCAATAAGCTGGAGTACACTTTCGGAACGAAGGAGTTTACGAAAGAAAAGCCCCCCCGCCCCCCAAAGGGGGGATCATGGAACTCTTCGAAACCAGAAGACCCATTCCTGCAATCGGAAACTAAAGCCCCTCCTTCGGAGGGGTTTGGGGAGGCCTCTTTCGCCGGTTTTCATGCCAAAGGCTGGTTTGATAAAATTGTTGATATCAAAACATGCTACCTGCAGGCAGAACCTACCAATGCCATCCGGCTGGCAATAAAAGATTTTGCGAAGCAAAATCAATACTCCTTTTACGACATACGCAATCACAATGGATTGCTGCGCACCATGCAGGTACGCTTATGCACTACAGGCGAACTGATGGTAAATATTGTTTTTGGCGAAAATGAAAAAGAGAAAATAAAAACACTGCTTGCATTTGTTGCTGAAAAATTTCCGGAAATAACTACGCTGCTTTATACTATCAATACGAAAATGAATGACAGCCTGCATGATCTTGAACCCATTGTTTATACTGGCAAGGGTTATGCAATTGAAAAGCTGTCAACCAGCTTTGGCGATGAATGTTTTCAATTTAAAATTGGCCCCAAATCATTTTTCCAGACAAATACCAAACAGGCAGAAAAGTTATACCAGATCACAAGAGACTTTGCAGAACTAAGCGGCAGCGAAACTGTTTATGACTTGTATTGCGGCACAGGGAGCATCGGCATATTTGTAAGTAAGCTTGCGAAAAAAGTAATAGGAGTGGAGCTGATTGAAGCTGCTATCAGTGATGCAAAAGAAAATGCGGCATTGAATAGTTTGTCACATACATCTTTTTTCGCCGGTGATGTAATTAATATCTGCAATGATGATTTTTTTACAACACATGGTCGCCCCGATGTAATCATTACCGATCCGCCACGGGCAGGCATGCATGAAAAACTGGTGAGAAAAATATTGGACATGAATGCACCGGTTGTAGTATATGTAAGCTGCAATCCTGCTACGCAGGCAAGGGACCTGGCATTACTGAGTGAGAAATATGATGTAACAAAAATTCAACCGGTAGACATGTTTCCACATACGCATCATATTGAAAACGTAGTACAGTTGAAACTGAAAAAGGAAGCTTAAGGAAATTATAAATGGTATTTATACTAAAACGATAACAATTATCTTTAGCAAATGAGTCAGATAAGGTATAGCAATGAGAATTTCCCTCCGGTTATAAAGAATCTTTTGATTATAAACGTTCTCGTTTATGTTGCGCAACTAACAATGGAGACTCAATTTCATCTTACTGATAAAATTGAATTGCATGCCATTCTTCCAGAGAATCTCAAAAGAGCGATGGCAATGACAGGCGAGCTTTCAGGTATGACTCCATTTAATCCCTACCAGCTGATTACATATATGTTTGCCCACTCACCGGATAACATTGGACACATTCTTTTTAACATGTTTGCTTTAT
>JAEUVI010000143.1 GCA_016787105.1 Chitinophagaceae bacterium
ATTTTTGTTTCTCTTCCTGGAGTGCCAATAGAAATGAAAGGGCTCATAATGGATGAAGTGATTCCCCGTTTGCAAAAAAAATTTTCATTACCTACTATTATTCACAAAACAGCCTTCACGTTTGGTATGGGCGAATCAATGATTGCGGAGCGGATAAAGGATTTTGAAAGCGCATTGCCCGGCAATATCAAATTGGCTTATTTGCCAGGATATGGCATGGTGAAGCTTCGTCTCACCATGATAAGTGAGAATAAAAACGGAGAAGAAATAATAGCTCCGTTATTTACGCAGTTGAAAGAACTGGTAAAAGATGTATTAGTTACCGACGAAGATGAAGGCCTTGAAATAACTATCGGAAAAATTTTGCTTGCGAAAAATAAAACAATGACTACTGCCGAAAGTTGTACCGGCGGTTATATTGCTCACCTAATTACTACAGTACCTGGCTCATCAAAATATTTCAAAGGCAGTATAGTAAGCTACGCTAATGAAGCAAAAGAGAATTTGCTGCATGTACATCACGATACATTAACTTCTCACGGTGCTGTAAGCGAAGAAACGGTAAAGGAAATGGCTGCCGGTGTTTTAAATGCAATGAACACAGATTTTGCATTGGCCACATCAGGCATCATGGGACCGGATGGCGGAAGTGAAGAAAAACCCGTTGGAACCGTATGGTTGGCTGCTGCATCCCGTAACCGGGTGGAAACGCTAAAACTGAACCTCCGTTTTGATCGCAGGAGGAATATTGAGCAAACAGCCGTCACCGCACTCAATTTTCTGCGAAAATTTATACTTGATGACACGCTTTAATCACATCTGTTTTGATTAAGCGGAAACCTTTACCTTTGAGCCCTAACAGTTGTTTGCATTTATTCAATAAACAATATTTTCGCAGGCAATATTTTTAACCAGGAATCAATTCTCCCGCAAGCCGGGATTAAAATTTATACTCGTTATGGCAATTGTTGATTTAGTTATGCCAAAAATGGGCGAAAGCATTATGGAAGCTACCATTCTGAAATGGCATAAGCAGCCGGGTGATGCCGTGAAAATGGATGAAACCGTATTGGAAATCGCAACGGATAAAGTAGACAGCGAAGTACCGAGTACAGCTGAAGGGATATTGCAGGAAGTATTGTTTAATGTAAACGATGTAGTACCTGTAGGAACAGTTATCGCAAGACTGAAAACAAATACTGCCGAAAGCGAGTCATACAAGGAGCAACCAGTTGCGCCTCAAAAGGAAACCATTTCCTATAACGAAGCTGTAACAGAAACTGTAATTGCAGAGCCGGCAAAAGCTACGGCTACAGGCAACATGGCGCAAAGCACGAACAACGGAACAGCCAATAAGTTTTATTCTCCCTTGGTATTAAATATCGCAGCAAGCGAAGGCGTAAGTCTTACCGAGCTGGAAAAAATACCAGGAACTGGTAATGAAGGCCGGGTGACGAAGAAAGATATTTTACAGTACGTAAGTCAGCGAAAGTCAGGTGGAAGAAGTAATGAGTCAGTAGTCATTAACCAGGAATCAAAGCAACCCGTACAGGAAGTTTCAATATCAAAAGAATCTTCCACGCACACAACTCAGAACACACAACTCACAACCTACAGCGGGAACGTAGAAATAATAGAAATGGATCGCATGCGCAAGTTGATTGCAGACCACATGGTGCGCAGCAAACATACCAGCCCGCATGTTACCAGTTTTACAGAATCGGATGTTACCAACCTGGTAATGTGGCGTGATAAAGTGAAAAAAGATTTTGAAAGACGGGAAGGCACGAAAATAACATTTACTCCTTTGTTCATCGAAGCGGTTATAAAGTGCATTAAAAAATTCCCTTTAATTAACAGCTCTGTAGATGGTGATAAAATAATTGTAAAAAAAGATATCAATATCGGGATGGCTACCGCGCTGCCATCAGGCAGCCTGATCGTTCCGGTTATACGGAATGCAGATCAGCTGAATCTTGTTGGTCTTAGCAAGCAAGTGAACACACTTGCGGATAATGCTCGCAACAATAAACTGCGACCTGAAGATACACAAGGTGGTACTTTCACATTGACCAATGTGGGTACATTTGGCAGCCTGATGGGTACACCAATTATTAACCAGCCCCAGGTAGCGATATTAGCAGTTGGCGCTATTAAAAAACGTCCTGTTGTAATTGAAACACCACATGGCGATAGCATTGCTATCCGGCACATGA
>JAEUVI010000335.1 GCA_016787105.1 Chitinophagaceae bacterium
TGCACCAAATAAAGATATTTTCTTCCCCTCTGGAAACTTTGATATTATGCTGCTCTCCCTTGGTGAAGGTAATAGTCCAATTATCGTAATCAATTCTAAAGTCAAAATCTGCATAGCGTTTCAGGTAATTAAAAATTTTCTCCTCAAGCGCCAACTCCCTGAAGCCTTCAAAAAATCTTGAATTACTGTTGATTATTAAATGTCTATCAGAATCATTTTCTAAGTCGTTGTTCCAATGGAAAAGGTCTTCTGTGTATGCGTTATAATAAATTGTATCTGTTAAAGGATTTTTCTTCCGCTTTTTACTTTTGTTCTTGAACTCCATGGAAAGACGGGTTTTTCCCGTGCCATTGTAAGCATATAGCAGAACGAAATTATGGTTGTTCAAATCATCTCTTAACCTAACCGCTACATTAGCTAAAGTTTTATACTTATATATTTTTTTCTTCCCACTCATAATTAATCAAAAGGTTTTGAAATAGCTATTGCATCAGTCTCTTATCCTCTTTTCAATATGTTTATCCAAACTTATGCACTATCGCATTTCTTTTACTCATACGCTTTCAATCCGGATATTTCCTGTCCCTTCGCTAATTTTTTTAATTGTGGTATCAGGTCTCTCATTAAAGCCAGCTCTTTTTTGCTGCGGTCTTTCCAGCCTAATTGCAACGGTGCTAACAGCTCGCTTAATTTTTCACCGTCAAATATCATCCTATCTATAATACTATCTACAAAGCTTTTCAGTGCGGAAGTCTGCAAGCCGTGTTTAAGGGCAACGGCAGCAAGCTCTTGCGCATGTTTTTCTTCTTTAAAAGTATCATAGCCTTCACGTATTTCGGTTTCGGTGAGACCTTTACCTGTTTCAAGACTGTTAATGTAGGCTACTATATCTTCCCGTTCTTCCATAAGGTTGGCGCTGGAGCTAAGCAGCTTTATTAGCTGCTCCTTCGTCATCTTTTGTTTGGCCGGTTTAGTTTGGGTATAGCGGGCTATCAGCGCCATTATATAATCGTAATCTACCAGAGCAGAGGCAAAGAGTACAAATTCAAAGTCTAATTGCTGCACAGCGGGGTCGGCATCATCGCCTTCTTTATTCTGTTTTTCTTTCAGGCGTTTGGCTGTTTCCAGATATGCTGCCTGGAATGAGCGTAATTGCTCCTGTGGTAACAGTCGTTCTATTTTTTTCTCGCTGTCTGTGTCCAGGTCGGTGTATTGGTCAAGCTGTGTTTTCAGTCGCTGCACTTCCTTGAAGTGGTTGATAAATTCGGCACGGGCGGCATCGCCTTTCAGGTTGTTTACTTCTTCAGGCTTGTACCCGAGGTTGTGGCTTTGCATGAATTTGCCCAAGGCTTCCACGGCTTTCTCGTATTTGCCAATTACCACCGGTGCGGCATCTACCAGCCATATTTCTTTAGCGCTGCCGGTATCTTCACCGCTGAATAGAGCAATAGCTTCATCCACCGAAGCCTGCTGCCTGCGAAAATCTAGAATGTTGCCGTAAGGCTTACTGTCATTCAGTATGCGGTTGGTACGAGAGAAAGCCTGTATCAGACCATGGTATTTCAAGTTCTTATCTACATACAAAGTATTAAGGTATTTAGAATCAAAACCTGTTAACAGCATATCCACCACTATCATAACATCTATTTTGTTCTTATGCGCATAGTCGGTATTGCAGTATTTATGGTCTTTGATACGTTTTTGTACATCCTGGTAATACAGGTCAAACTCACTGATGTTATGGTTAGTACTATATTGTTCATTGTAATCATTGACAATGGTACGCAGGGCAGTCTTCTTTTCATCAGGTGCAACTTCGTTATCGGCTTTTTCCTGCGGCAGGTCTTCCTGTATCTGTTGCACATCTTTATTGCCTTCGGCAGGTGGAGAGAATACGCAGGCGATATTTAACGACTGAAAATTTTCATCTTTTTCTCTTCTTTCTTTTTGTTTTTCTTTAAACAGGTTATAGTATTCTATCGCTTCATTAATGGAAGCTGTTGCCAGCACGGCATTAAAGCGCCGGAAATTAGTCGCAGCATCATGCTTGTTTAATATAGCTTCCACTACAGCGATACGATGAGCGCCACTTCCAATATTTACCTTTCCGTCCGGTTTAAAATAATCCACATGAAAGCGCAGCACATTGTGGTCGTCAATGGCATGGGTGATGGTGTAGGCGTGCAGTTGTTTTTGAAAAATATCATTGGTGGTTTTATAGGAGCCGACAGTGCCGTCTATTTGCTGATAGTTGGCATTCGCTTCAAAAATGGGTGTACCGGTAAATCCAAACAGTTGAGCATTGGGAAAAAACTCCTTGATGGCTTTATGGTTTTCACCAAACTGCGAACGATGACATTCATCAAAGATGAATACTAAACGCTTATGGCTGAGCGGCAGCAATTGCTCTTTATAATTCCTTTTATTAGCAGGATCGAGCGCCAAACCTAATTTTTGAATGGTGGTAACAATCACTTTATCGGCATAGTCTTCGCTCAACATCCGGCACACCAATGTTTCTGTATTGGTATTTTCTTCTACACTTCCTTCCTGGAATTTGTTGAATTCTTCACGGGTTTGCCTGTCGAGGTCTTTCCTATCAACGACGAAGAGGCACTTTTCAATTTCGGAATTATCTTTTAACAGCGTAGATGTTTTAAAAGACGTAAGCGTTTTACCGCTGCCAGTAGTATGCCAGACATAGCCATTGCCACGGTTTTGTTCAATGCACTTTGTTATGGCTTCCACTGCATATATCTGGTATGGGCGCATCACCATCAGTTTTTGCTCACTCTCTACCAGCACCATGTAGCGGCTTATCATTTCACCCAGCCTGCACTTCGCTAAAAACTTTTCGGCAAAATCATAGAGGTTGGGGATTTTCTTATTGTTTTCATCGGCCCATTGATACACGGGTAAAAATTGTTCATCGGCATTAAAAGCAAAGTGCTGACTGCGGTTGTTGGCGAAATAGTAAGTATGGCTGCGATTGCTTACAATAAAAAGCTGCATAAAGCAAAGCAGCGAATTGGTATAGCCATTGCCAGGATCGCTTTTGTAATCAATAATCTGCTGCATGGCACGGCGTGGGCTGACTTCAAGCGTTTTCAATTCAATCTGTACCACGGGTACTCCGTTTATCAATAGTATCACATCATAGCGGTGATTACTGTTTTCGGTATTCATCCGCAACTGGCTGACAACTTCAAAATCGTTCTTGCACCAATCTTTGATATTGACAAGGGTATATTGCAGCGGCGTGCCGTCTTCGCGAATAAACGTATTGCGTTGGCGTAAAAGTTTAGATGCAGCAAATACATCGGGGTTGATGATCTCGTCACGCAGGCGGGCAAATTCTGCATCTGATAGGCGAACCCTGTTAAGCGCTTCAAATTTTTTTCTGAAATTTTCTTCCAGCGCCTTGCGGTCACGAATATCCTGCCGGACAGTATATTTAAGGTCGGCTAATTTTCCAACAAAGCTGTATTCGATGTGCGATTCATTAACGATTAAACTCATATTGCTCAGTAAATGCTTAGAGGAATTTGTTTAAGGTAAATTTTATTAGCTACTAAATTCATTATCTAAGATACAATAGTACAAAAATACGATACTTATATACCAACGATTTACTATTGTATCTTTATGTTGTTGTTGCAGTTTTACAAACCGGAGATCAGCTTGTTTAACTGATTACAAAAATTTTCAACGAAAAAAGCCGCCTCAACTGAGACGGCTTTGATATAATCAAGGGTTAGTGAAATTGTTGTTTGGTTAATGCGGTGTACGCCTGTTATGATTGTACCCATGAGCTGCTGACGAAGAGCCCGAAATGAATACACACAGAATACTTTTGACTAACCGGAAAACATTAAAGGAAGGTTTGTAGTAGCTCTGATAAATCTTTGCTTCCTCGTGGGTGTGAATGGATTTTCTGTTTTTCATATTGCGGAATAGGGTTTTGACAAGAGGATAACGAATATTTAGCTATAAAAGTATATGCAGAAACGTGAAATTCATAATCTTTGCGCCCATTATTGGCTTTAAATTCCATTTTTAATGAAGAATTTCACCATTTCCGGACTCTTTTTACTACTAACTGCATCGTTTTTTACGGCTTCTGCCCAGGTGAAGCAATTAGCATACAATGCTTTTCAAACAGATGTTGAGCACGTCATCATGGATTATCCAAACAGTTTTCAGCATTTTATTGGTGAAGAGTTAGTAAAGAACCCCCAGTCAACAGACTATTCCTCATTACTGAAAATAAGGGGATCGGAAGATTGCCGCATTACCAAATACCCTTCAGTGAAGAAGAATTTTTATAGTTTTCAATCGGTGTTGCTTACTGCGGAAGAGTTTGAAACCGCTAAAGAAAAATTCCACAGTTACTATAATCAGCTTGCTGGCTTATCAGTTCGGTTTGCCAATCAAACACTGCGCTTAAAAGGAGAATACGAAGCACCGGATGATTCTAAAAAGTTCACAAGTGTTCTTTTTGCTACAAGCGGCGATGGTGATTTTTCAAAAAAATTAAAAGTAGAATTGCTGATGGAGTATGTGTTAATGGAATGGAAAGTAAAATTGCTCATTTACGAAAAGGAACGGGAAGATGATGAGCTGCCGGCTGTATCTTCAAAATAATTACTCACCTTCTTTATTAACCTTCATTAACATTAAACCAAGACTGGTTAACCCGTATTCAAATTTTACCTGAATATTTTCGTAGCTGAAATCATCAGCTATGCAGCGAATATTTATACTGCTGTTTTTTTTGCTTACCACTTTATTGGCAATTGGTCAGCGTGCAACTGTAAAAGGTATTTTGAGAGATACCATTTCCAGGCAGCCTGTTGCAAATGCCACCATTTCTTTGCTACAGAAAAAAGACTCGTCGCTTGTTTCATTCACCATGGCAGATAATGATGGCCGCTTTGAAATAAACGGCGTATCCAAAGGCGATTACCGCTTGATGATTACACATATTAATTACCACAATGCCAATAAAACGTTCAGGGTTGATTCTACAAAAGAAGTGGACCTCGGAAGTATAGCAATGACGGATTTGAGTAAGGTGCTGGATGAAGTTGTTGTGACAAACGATGCGCCGCCTGTTACACTGGTTGGTGATACCGTGCAATACAATGCTGGTTCATTCAAAACACAGCCTAATGCAAATGTGGAAGACCTGCTGAAAAAACTACCTGGTGTAAAAGTGGAAAAAGACGGTACTGTAAAAGCACAGGGAGAAAAAGTAAGCAGGGTATTGGTGGATGGAAAGGAGTTTTTTGGTAACGATCCAAAGATTGCCACAAAGAACCTTCCTGCAGATGTTGTAGATAAAGTACAGGTATATGATAAAATGAGCGATCAGGCAAGCCTCACCGGCTTTGATGATGGTAATAGCGAAAAAACAATCAACCTGAAATTGAAAAAAGATAAAAAGAAAGGCTATTTCGGAAAAGTAAATGCCGGAGCAGGAACCAATGAGCGATACCAGGGACGGGCGAATATTAATTCATTCAAAGGAGCGAGACAAATGTCAGCAATTGCTATGGCTAATAATACCAATGCTGAAGGTTTTTCTGTACTTGATATCCTGAATTTCACCGGCGAGTTGAAGCGGATGATGAGTGGTGGTGGCGGAAATATCAATATCAACATATCTGATGACGATCCGAATAGTATGCTTGCGGGAGGCAATAGCGGCATCAACACTATCTGGGCCGGTGGCCTGAATTATAATAATATCATTGGCAATAAAACTGATTTTACAAGTAATTACTTTTACAATCGTTACAATCCAAATAAAGAAAGCCATATACAACGGCAGTATTTTTTACCCGATTCATCTTACCTGTACAACCAGAATTCTTTTTCAGATAATATCAATAATAATCACCGGCTAAACCTTAGCGCGGATTTCCAGATTGATTCGTTTCATTCCATCAAAGTGAGCCCTTCATTCAGTTATCAGAAAACCTCGAACAATACGCGATCTGATTACGAAACATTATCAGAGGAGCGAATAAAAAGCAATGACGGATACAGTAACAGCACTGCGAATAACGAGGGATATAATTTCCGAACAGATATATTGTTCCGGAAAAAATTTCGTCGCAAGGGCAGAACATTGTCACTTGCACTGCAAACAACGATCAATGATAATGAAGGAAGTGGAACGCTGGAGTCACTTAATAGTTTTTACAATTCGATTGGAGATATAATTCGAAGGGATACAACCAACCAGCAAAGTATGAATGAAAGCAACCTCACAGGCTTTACGGGCAGATTAGTTTATACAGAACCCATCTTTAAAAAATCGCTGCTTGAATTCAGCGCAGGTAAAGGAAATACAAAGAATGTTTCCAATAAAGCGACATACGATTACAACAGTGACAATGGCAAGTTTGACAAAATAAATGATCGCCTGAGCAATGATTATGAAAATACATACGGTTACACGAATGCAGGAATCAAACTGCGCAAACAGGCGAAGAAATACAGTTATGCGATGGGCCTTGCCTGGCAAAACGCGGAGCTGGCAGGAAAGATTATCAGCGGTAACAAAGATTCTGTAATCGGGAAATCATTTACCAACCTGCTGCCCAATGCACGGTTTCAATATAACTTTTCACGATCAAGAAATCTCCGTTTGAATTACAGCACATTTACTAATCAGCCAACAGCATCTCAATTGCAGCCGGTACCAGATAACAGCAATACATTGAATATAAAAGAAGGTAACCCGGACCTGAAACAGGAATATACACATGCACTGCAGGCGAATCTGTTTATCGTTAATCCTTATAAAAACAGGAACCTCTTTGTTTTTCTTAACCTTCAAAAAACACAGAATAAGATAGTGAACTATGACAGCCTGGATAATTTTGGTATAAAAACAACAAAGCCAGTAAACGTAAACGGCGTGTACGATTTGAATGGCGATATCAATTGGGGTTTTCCTGTCCGGTTTCTAAAAGCTACCATGAGCCTTGGCAGTCGTCTCGGTTATTACAAAGGCAAACAATTTATAAATACTGTACAAAATAATATCTCCAATATTTCCGCAGGTCCCACTCTTCGGCTTGATATGAGCCCTAACGATAAATTGCAGGTATCAGTTACAGCCGGCAGCAGCTATAATTATACAACATACTCCTTGCAGTCTGCATTGAATACAACTTATTTTTCGCAGGAATACGGAGCTGATATTAACTGGCAGTTGCCCTGGAGAATTTATTTCGCTACCGATTTTACATATAGTATCAATAGCCAGCGTGCGGCAGGCTTTAATACAAAAGTGCCTTTCTGGAATGCAAGCATCAGCAGACAGGTATTGCGATTCAATCGCGGTGAAATAAAATTTGGTGTAAACGATTTGCTGAACCAGAACATCGGCATCAATCGTACAACGAATCAAAATTATATTGAAGACAGTCGCGTACGCACACTCCGTCGCTTCTTCCTGTTGAGCTTTACCTACAGTTTGACGAAAACAGGATTAAATAATGCAGGCGGTGGCGGCAACATGAAAATAATAACACGCTGATACAAGCATCAGCCGGTTCACAGAAGAATTCCGGCAAGATGCATTACCATTAATGCTTAAAAGCGGAACAGTATCGTTCCGCTTTTTCTTTCTTCTTTTCGTTTTTACTATATCTTCAATAACCTTCGTAGTTGTCTTGATAGCAAAATTCTCTACCGCCTATCTTGCAGATTTCGGCTAAGCGGCCAGATACTTTTGTTTTTGTCAGTTAATCCGTATCATTCTTCTGCCGCCACCCTGGTTATTTTTTTCCATTTCAGCCATCATTTTCTGAGACTCTTTTCTGAATTCATCACGTGTTACCCGTTTGCCCTTTTGGGGTTCTTTGATAGAAGCTATATCCACCTTCGGTGAAATTTCAGTAGCCAAAAATTTTTGTCTTCCATTATTTATATCCATCTCCAATATCAATCCAGGCAATTGCCCCTGGAATTCGGACGGGCCGGCTGCAACAGGAATATCCGGTGTAAACCATGCAATAATATTACTGGTATCTGCCACTTCCTTTCTCTCCATCTTCCCATTATCCATGTTCATCATCATGCGTACACCTATGCGCTGTGCTGTTGCTTTCTGACAATTGTGATTGAGAATGCTTTTTGTTTCTCCTGTAAGTTTCCAGCTTAGTTTTCGTATGCTATCGGCTATCACAAATTTTTTTTCAAACATTTCGCGCTGCTCACTGCTTATTCCTTTTGTGAGATCGTAATAACTGATATCATCAGCCCCGGCACCTATCATTCTTATTTGTACACCTCCCCTGTCACCTTCAGGTTCCGCATCAGGTGTTTGTTCATCAGAAATTTGCCATAATGCAAGATTGTTACCAAATTTCAGTTCAAACTTATCGGTTTTTGTATGTGATAGCTCCTGTTCACCCTGGCCATTATCATCAAGTCGTATCTGCATTTGTATGGTTCGTTCGTAAAGTACCTTACCTTCTTTTTGCTGTGAAAAAGCGATAATACAAGTGGTAGTGGTAAGCATTAGCGAGGCTATTTTCTTCATCTAGGTAGTTTTTTGTTTTTTGAAAAATATTATTTTTCAAAACTAAACCAAGCCCCGGCAGCTGCAGGTTAACGCACCTTTCTTTAAGGTTAATAAAAGTTAATGCCAGGCATATTGCGATAGCGAATATTTAATTTTGGTTCTGCAATTAATCTGAATGGGCTATTTATCCACGAAACCTTTCAAAGTTGATGAACGAAAATTGCTGATAGTATTCATTACTATCCTTGCAATTACGGGCTTCCAGGTTTACTGGCTGCGGGATAGTTATTTCCGGGAAAAAAAGGCGCTTGAAATAAAAGCAGATGGATTATTTCATGAAACTGCAAGACAGGTACAGGATTCGGTATGGCAGCGAAAACTAACTTTTGTAATAAACGATAGCTTAAAAAAAGGAATTATTACACGTAATGGTTCAACTGGTTTTATAGAATCTGCACAACCCGATAGGCGAACTGCAAAAGCAGTTTCACTTTTATTGCAAAGGGCCAAGACTGATTCGGTTAAAAAAGACAATGAAAAAAAATCAAATGTGCTTGTTTCCATCCGGCACAGAGAGAATGATAGTATTGCTGGTAAAAAAATAGACCTGCCTTATCTGGAACCCGAGGATATAAAAGAACTGGTGGTCGTAAATGCTAAAGCAAAAGATTCCCTGCAAATAGAAACCGAATTGAATGGGAACAGGATGATAAACAGGCACCCCGGTGAAGAGCCACTGCATTCGGTAAATACATTATATTTTAATGATGAAGGTGGGCGACAGATCGTGATTAAGATAGATTCTTTGTTTAACGATTCTCTTTCCATTCCACAATTGACCAAAGAGCTTACAAAAGCACTAAAGGCAGAAAACATGAATGTGCCGTTTTCTATTTTAGTAAATGGGAGAGATTCTATAAACTTTCAGAGAGATGGCGAAAGAATGGGTCCCCGGTTTCCTTTTGGCTTTTTTGGAAAATACCAGTTGCAACTGGGCAATACATTTCCATATCTTATAAAAAAAATAGCGCTGCCAATTCTTTTTTCCATTTTCCTTATTGGCGTTACAGTTTTTTCTTTTGTTCTTTTATACCGTACGTTGATCAATCAGCAACGACTTGCCGCAATGAAAAATGAATTCATGAGCAACATAACGCATGAATTGAAAACCCCGATTGCTACAGTAGGCGTAGCAATAGAAGCTTTGCGAAATTTTGGCGCAGCGCAAAGCCCCGAAAGAACAAAGGAATACCTTGATATTTCCGCTTCAGAATTGCAGCGGTTAAGCTTACTGGTAGATAAAGTATTAAAGCTGTCTATGTTTGAAAATGGTAATGTAGAGTTGCGGAAAGAACCAATCGACCTGCTGGAACTGGTGAATGAAGTAACCAGCATCATGAAATTGCAGTTTGAGAAAAACAACGCGGTAGTAACTACAAAAGCGAGTGGCGATAATTTTATCATAGAAGCCGACAGGCTGCACATCACAAGCGTTATTTACAATCTTTTGGACAATGCTTTAAAGTACAGCAAGGAAAATCCTGTTATTGAAATTGCTGTTTCCGCTTTGCCCAATGATATTGTTGAAATAAAAGTAAGTGATAATGGTATTGGTATACCCAAAGAATATAAATGGAAAGTGTTTGACAAATTTTTTCGTGTTCCTGCCGGTAATACGCACAATGTGAAAGGTTATGGATTAGGATTAAGTTACGTATCAGAAATTGTAAAAAAGCATATGGGCTTGATAGAAGTAGAAAGTGAACCGGACCAGGGCGCAACATTCATTATTAAATTACCGCGCAAGAAAGCATGAGCAAGACAAAAATCTTTTATGTAGAAGATGAACTGTTCCTGGGCAAGATTGTAAAAGAAAGCCTGGAAAGTCGCGGCTATGAGGTTGTGATGGAAAGTGATGGCGGAAAAGCATTGGGTGTTTTTCAAAAAATTAAACCAGATGTTTGTGTACTTGATATTATGCTGCCAAATAAAGATGGTTTTACGGTAGCAGATGAAATCCGTGAACTAAACGAAGATGTTCCTATCATATTTTTAACTGCGAAAACACAGACCGAAGATGTAATTAAAGGTTTTTCGCTTGGCGCTAATGATTATATCCGAAAGCCATTCAGTATCGAAGAATTAATTGTGCGTATACAAAATGCATTAAGATCAAAAAAAGAGGAGGCTGAAAAAATTACAGCTGATAGTGTCAGTGTCGGAAAATTCAATTTTCACATCAAGCGCCAGTTGCTGACAGATGGCAGAGAAGACCGCAAGCTTTCATTTCGCGAAAGCGCATTATTAAAATTACTGTACGAAAACCGCGATAAAATAATTGACCGCAAAGACATCCTCAATCTTTTGTGGGGCAACGACTCGTTTTTTAACAGCCGCAATCTCGATGTGTATGTGACCAAACTACGCAGCTATCTCAAAGAAGATCCTTCGCTGGAAATCATTACTATTAAGGGTGTTGGCTACCGCTTTGTTATGTAATAGCTTAACCACTATATTTACAAGTGACTCTGCGTTGTGTGGCATACATTTTTTATAAGTAACAGAAAGGTTCTATGCCATCCCCCCGAAAGAAGCGTATCCGTAATATTTTAATCGGAATAGCTGCATTCCTGTTGCTTGCTGCTATTATTTTCCAGCTATTTATAAATAGTTATCTCGAGCCTATTATCCGCCAA
>JAEUVI010000340.1 GCA_016787105.1 Chitinophagaceae bacterium
TGGTAACACCACTGGCTTCTCTTCTTTTTTTCAAAGCATCTGATTTGTAATAGGCAAATGCTTTTGTTGTATCTGTTACTGCTGTTACCAGTCCTATTTTTTTATTATCATCCGCATCATGACTGATAACCCTGTCAACGATGCCATTATCAATCCTTTCCTGTCGCCCTTCTTCAAATGCCTTTAACCATATATCCCAGTCTTTCACTGTAAAAGTGGTGCGGCTACGAATAGCGCCAGGTAGAGCAACGGTATCCTGCCATGTAGCAACTCCAACTGTGATTTCAGGCGAGCCTATAACTCCAGCTTTCTGCATTGCTGTTTTAAGGTTTGCATCTTTCGCAAACGCTTTTGCTTTTGCTACATCATCTACCTTCAATGCTATTAATACCATATTCGTATCTGCAAAGCCACGGCCAATTACATAATTGTGTAAACCATTGGCAAGGCGTGCAGAATCATGGGATTCATAACCAGCCAGCCATTTGGAATAATCTTTCACTTTGTGTGTAATGATAGCCATGTTTGCCGGTGTTGTAATAATAGTGTTTACAGTAGCGGGTGTGGATGTAGTTTGAGTTGCTGAATCAGTGGTTGCAGCTGGAGAATCAGCAGGCTCGCTTTTCTTATCAGTACCACCACCACAGGAACTAAAAAGGAGTAGCAATACTGTGCTACACAGTACAGCGGTAAAACGCGATTGTTTCATTAATGTTGATTTTATGATTAAAAGAATAAGGGCGCGAAGATTGTTGCCAGGGGGTATGAACTATTAAATTTAAGGTTTATAAAAGGGGGGAGAAAGTTTTTATTTAATTCGTTGATGCAAATAGTTGAAGTTTTGGTTTCAAGTAAAGATTGATAGCCTTCATGTCTTATTTACTCTGCGTCTTTTACGTGAACTAAATCAAAGAATGTGCAGCATTGTACTGAATTTCTAATCATGGCTATAATTTATTTTTTATGCGGCGAATGTAGAAGATCATGCGGCCGGCTCTTTTTTCAAAACCGGTACAAGTTTGTTCAGGATGAACAAGCTATATCAGGTATCACTTTTGCCGATTACGTATATTTAGTATCTCAAATCCACACATAAATTTTTACGATATGCGTACAACCAATAAACAACTCATTCATAATTCCCGCCGCGATTTTTTATTAAAAGGCTCTGCTTTATCAATCGGATTATTTGCGGGCGCCGGTAACTGGTCGAAACTATTCGCAGCAACTGGCAGATCGCCTTTTTCATTGGCTGGCGTACAGGTAGGTGTCATTACTTATTCGTATCGCAGTATGCCTGCCAATGCAGATCAATTGCTGAAATATATTGTGGATAGCGGCATTACAGCAATTGAATTAATGGGCGATCCGACAGAAGAGTATGCCGGCAAACCTTCCAACCCGGTTAAGTTTCCGCCGTTTGTACCAGGACAAAAGCGTCCCGAACTGACAGACGAGCAGAAAACACAGTTGAAAGAATATAATGCAAAAGTGGCTGCCTGGCGAGCCGCTGTACCGATGGCGAAATTTGAAGAATTAAGAAAAAAATACAATGCGGCAGGTGTAAGCATTTATGCATACAAGCCCAATGCGCTTGGTGTAAATAATACAGATGCGGAAATTGAGTATGCATTGAAAGCGGCAAAAGCATTAGGAGCAAATGCTGTTACAGTAGAATTGCCTGAAGATGCTGCACAATCAAAACGTCTTGGCGATCTTGCCGCAAAGCATAAAGTGTATATCGGGTATCATGCACATACACAAGCTACGGATACGGCATGGGATGTAGCGTTAAGCCAGTCTCCTTACAATTCAATGAATCTTGATTGCGGCCATTATATAGCTGCCGGGGGCAATAATACAAAGGCTTCATTGCTGGCATTAATAGAAGCGAAGCATGATCGTATTACATCTATGCATTTAAAGGATCGCAAGTCGAAAGAAAATGGCGGTGCTAACATGCCATGGGGCGAAGGCGATACGCCGATTAAGGAAATTCTTTCATTACTAAAAGAAAAAGGCTATGCTATTCCGGCTACCATTGAGCTGGAATATGATATTCCTGCCGGTTCGGATGCTGTGAAGGAAACAAGAAACTGTATGGAATATGCAAAAAGGGCATTAGGGTAATAATATAATAAGTCTTTTTTTCAAAGAACAGAGGGTTATAGTCTAATCAGTTTATAGGAGAAGCATAATAAATGCGGACCATCGCTACATGTGGAAGAAGTCTTCAGCAGATGAATCAAGCGGCTGGGGATGAAAAATAATATTGTTGAGTGCTTGAATGCAATAATAAAACACTAATCACATGAATACTAAAAAAGTAGCAGGAACTTTAGCAGCTATCTTTGTTTACGCATGTTCTACGCAGTTAGTAGCGCAAACGGCAAATACCGGAGATGCTGTTATTCATCCCTTGCAACTCGAGGCGGTAACTATTAATGATCCTTTCTGGAGTCCGAAGCTGAAGCTGTGGGATAAAAAAACTGTGTATGATGTGTTTGATAAACTGGAAGGCAAGTATGAGCCTGATAGAAAGGATTTGATTGAAGAAAAAGCCAAATGGGGGCGTACACGGAATGCTTTTCTGAATTTTGACCGGGTAGCCAAAGGAGAAAAGGATATTAACCAACATGATGGCCCGCCCTGGTATGACGGGCTCGTGTATGAATCCATTCGTGGCGCTGCAGATTTATTGATCGAATATCCTGATGCTGTTTTAGAAAAGAGATTGGATGGATATATCGATCGTATCGCTGCTGCACAGGCGGCAGATCCGAATGGCTACCTGAATACATACACTACACTAATGCGTTCACACCAGCGCTGGGGTACCAATGGCGGCGATGATAAATGGCAGCATGATATTTACAACGCAGGCATGCTTGTAGATGCAGCCGTTCACTATTACAATGCTACAGGAAAAACGAAACTGTTAAGTGTGGCGGCTAAATTCACCAATTTTATTTACAGCCAGATAGGTCCTGCACCCAAACTGAATGTAATACCCGGTCACGGCGGACCGGAAGAAGCAGTTATAAAAATGTATTGGCTGTTTAAAAACCAACCCCGCCTGAAACAGAAAATGGATGTACCGGTTAATGAAAATGATTACTATCAGCTTGCTGTTTTCTGGATAGAAGGTCGCGGCAACTATGGAGAAAAAGATGGATCACATATGCGTAACAGTGATAGTAGCTACAACCAGGATCATCAATCGGTATTCGAACAGCAAACAATAGAAGGACATGCTGTAAGGGCTACATTGCTTGCTACCGGTATTGCAGCCGGTGCTTTGGAAAACAAAGATCCGAGATACCTGCGCACGGTAAACAATTACTGGAACAATATGGTTGGCAAGCGCATGTTTATTACAGGTGGTGAAGGCGCTATTGCTAATGGCGAACGCTTCGGAGCTGATTACTATTTACCAGAGTCAGCTTACCTGGAAACCTGTGCTGCTATAGGTGCCGGATTTTTTACACAACGGATGAATGAATTGCAGGCAGATGGTAAATACATCGATGAACTGGAACGGATACTTTACAACAACCTGCTTTCTGGCATATCGCTCAGCGGCGATCATTATTTTTATGAAAACCCACTTGTAGCAACCAATCACAGGCGGTGGGCCTGGCATGATTGCCCTTGTTGCCCTCCAATGATCCTGAAAATAGCAGGAGCCTTGCCCGGATTTATTTATGCGCAGAATACAGATCAATTATATGTAAACCTTTTTATTGGTAGTGAAGCAAAAGCTGATTTGCAAACCGGCAAGGTAATAATCAGGCAAACAACCGGGTATCCATGGAAAGGAAGAACAAGAATAACAATAGAGCCGGAACATAATTCTACATTCGGAATCAATGTTCGCATACCAGGCTGGGCAATGGGTGTCGAAAACCCGTTTGACCTGTACACAACTTCTCTAAAATCTTCGCCTGTAATAAAAGTGAATGGTAAAAGAATAAATTTTACTTCAGTGAAAGGCTATGCACAAATAGAAAGAGAATGGAAAAAAGGAGATGTTATTGAAATGGATTTACCTGTGCAGCCACGACTTGTATTTCCAAATCCGTCCGTAGAGACTATAAAAGGAAAGATAGCTATTGCGGCTGGCCCTGTTGTATACGCTTTTGAAGAAACAGGCAATAAAAAAACTGCAGATTTTTATCTGCAAAAAAATTCACAGCTTGTTGCTAAGTATCAGAAAGATTTATTGAATGGAATAAATGTAATCCACGTAAAAGGAAAGAACGCTGAAGGAAAACAAGAGGAGTTCACTGCTATACCTTTTTATGCATTGGGCAACCGTGGTATGGCGCCATGGAAAGTATGGGTGACGGAGAAATAAACGGATTCTTTTATTCACTGGCAGGCAGCATATTCCTGATTGCGCTTATTTTCCATATTTTCTCAATGGCAATAACAATAAATGTACTCCACATTTTCCGGGAACTGCCATTATCATTTTGTATTTCATACCTGCAATCCACTATTGCTGTTGTTGTATTAAACATTCGTATGTTATCAACTATCAATGTTCTCGTGCCCGGCCTGCTGGCAGAGCTTTTCAGCATTCCCTGCACAGCCGATCCTATTCCACTCCTCCATTCTCCGGTTGATACAAGTTGATCAACATCAGCAGTTAAAATATTTTTTAACAAAAGAGTATCTTTTTTTTCTCTTGCTACAGAATATTGATCTATTAATGCAATGATTGCTTTACGTTGTTGTTCACCTGGCTGGTTGTTTTGTCCATATATACCGGTTAGCCAGGCAAAAAGGCAGGCAATGAGCAGTAGATTTTTTTTTCATAGTACAAGTTACGGATTTAGAGAGTTGAGGTTTCTATTTGAAATAGTAAAGCGAAGAAGCGGTACAGGTATTATTCGTATTTCTGATTCATTGCTGATGGTTAATCATTCGCCCTATGCAGTAGGAATTTGATTTTACAGCCAGTAATTATTCTTTTACATCTTCCGTTACCGGCGATTGTGTTACCATCCCGAAATCAAACTGCATATCATTCAGCCTGCGGTAAAGGCCATTGTGGTTCATCAGTTCGGTATGTGTGCCTGCTTCGCTTACAATGCCTTTATCAATTACTACGATTTTATCTGCATTGCGGATGGTAGAGAGGCGGTGTGCTATTACAAAACTTGTCCGCCCCTTCATTAAATTTTCCAATGCCTCCTGCACCAGTTGTTCGCTTTCGCTATCGAGTGAAGAAGTAGCTTCATCAAGAATTAAAATGGCAGGATTTTTTAAGATAGCCCTTGCAATTGCAATACGTTGTCTTTGTCCGCCACTGAGTTTAATGCCACGTTCACCTACGATGGTATTATATTGCTCAGGAAATTTTACAATGAATTCATGTGCATTGGCATTTTTCGCTGCAGCTATTATTTCTTCATCGGTTGCAGCAGGGTTTCCATAGGCAATGTTTTCACGTATGCTACCGCCAAATAAAATAACATCCTGTGGTACAAACGCCATTTGCCTGCGCAATTGTGAAAGTGGAAAATGCTGTGCCGGACGATCATCAAAATACAATGCGCCACTATCCGGTGTGTAAAAATGTAATAGTAATGATGCGATGGTAGACTTACCGGCACCACTTGGTCCTACTATAGCTACCTGCTCACCATTGCGTGCCGTGAGTGATAAGTCTTTTAGTACCGGTACATCTTTGCGGCTGGGATAACTGAATGCAACATGATCAAAACGAACATTGCCTTTTAGTAAATAATTGGGATCTGCTTCAATTGGTTTCAAATCTACAGCTTCGCCATCGCTGCGTAAAATCTCCCTTACACTTTGTGTAGCGCCTAATGTTTTTTGTAGTTGCGAAAACATATCAGCGAAACCCGCAAAGGTACCACCGACAAACATGGAGAAGATGACAAACATAACAAGTACACCAATGGTAAGTTCACCTGATTGTATCATACGGCCTCCATACCATATTACAAATGCAAGCGTACCAAATAAGGAGAAGATCATGAAAGCTACAAAAGCGCCGCGGTAACGTGCATTACTGATAGCGGTAGATACAACAGCTTTCAGGCTTTTTACATACCGGCTTATTTCATAAAACTCACTTGTAAATGCTTTGACAATGGATATGCCGTGAAAACTTTCCTGCACAATACTACCACTGTCGGCAAGCTGGTCCTGTGTTTTACGGGCCATCTTACGGATTTTTTTTCCAAACACAACCGCCACAATAGCCAGTAAGGGAACAACGGATAACATTACCAATGCTAATTTGGGACTGATCCAGAAAATAAAAAACAACCCGATGATTAATGTAAATACGCCGCGCAAAAACTCCGCAAGCGTAAACGAAATAGCATCCTGTATCTGCGATAAATCCGATGAAATGCGATTGCTGAGTTCGCCTACTCTTTTTTCGGTAAAGAAACTCATAGGCATGGTGAGTAGTTTGCTGAATACATCCTTACGCATAGCGGCGAGTGATTTTTCACCGACTGCTGTTAACAGGTACACCCGCATGAACGAAAAGAAAGTTTGTACAGTAAGCTGCGCGAATATGAGCAGGAGTGTTGTATTTAAGCTCCAATGAATATCTTTTAGTCCAAAACCAAATTGCGAGCCGGTACTCATACCTGGCAACGTGGCGCCAGGTGAGGCAGCGTCAATCATTTTTCCCAGGAATAATGGAAATAAACTTGTAGTGAATGCAGACAATGCAATGAACAGCATGCCAAGAATAAACTGGCTGCGATAAGGTTTCAGGTATTTGAAAAGTACAAGCGCCTGCCGGAGGTTTTCTTTATTGATCTTCGCTTTGGGTGTACCGTCGTTTTTTGAGTTGGTTGATCCAGGTCGGGCCATTTTTTATTTTTCGGTTAATAGCTGGCAGACGATTGTGAAAGCCAATTACTTTTTTTGACTGCAAGGTATAGAATAGCTAAGAGTTTGAAAGAGAAAAGGAGAAAAAGAGAAGCGCACCAAATCAGCGGGTTGTTTTCTTTTTTTGTAAAAAGAAATTGTTGTTCTATGTGCTTTTTGCGGCTTTGTAGGAAAAATAAATGGGACCAAGACTCTGAGAGAGAAACTAATAAACCAGCTTCCTTAAGGTTATAAAACGTTTATATTTACAATAGCTCCTCAAATTTTCTGATATGAAAAATTGTTTTGCAGCATTCCTGCTTCTCACATCTTTACAGCTATTTGCCCAACAGAAAAAAAGCAATACAGCTATTAACTATGGCAGTAACCCTACTGCTGCAAAATATATTTCAACCAGGGGTGTCAAATTCTATTGCGAAATATATGGTAAAGGCGAGCCTTTATTGCTTATACACGGTAATTCAGGTTCGATGAAAGATTACAAATACCAGATTCCTTATTTTTCCAGGTACAATAAGGTGATTACTATCGAT
>JAEUVI010000147.1 GCA_016787105.1 Chitinophagaceae bacterium
TTTTTTGTTGTATACAGCGGCGAAATAAAAATGTACAATACAGGAGATGACGGGAAGGAATTCATACAGGCGATTTTTACAGAAGGTGAAAGCTTTGGTGAGCCGCCTTTATTCCTGGATACAGATTATCCTGCTTCAGCAAAAGCCCTTGTAGATAGCGAAGTATTAATGCTGGAAAAAACCAAAATGACCAGTTTATTAAAGGATCATTTTGAGGTACACCTGCAGCTTACTGAAATACTCTGTAAGCGACTTTATTTTAAGTCCATGATGGCAAGAGAAATTACCATGCATGATGCAGCACACCGAATTCTTGCTGTAATTGATTTTTTAAAGGAACGGGACGAATTCACTGAAAAAATATATCCGGTATCCCTTACAAGACAGCAACTGGCAGATCTTACCGGGCTGCGTGTAGAAACAGTTATCCGTTCTATTACTCATTTGGTGAAAAAAGGAGAGTTACTCCAAAAGGGACGCAAGATTTACAGGTAACTACAAGCATCAGTATATATTCTTACCGGAATTTCCACCACGGTTTTTTATCGGGAACTTCTATGGCTTTTTCTCCGGTCTTTGTTCCAAAATAATTTAGTGCATAGATTGTATACTTATATAACTCTGCTTTATCGCCCTCCTGTATTCTTGCCAACACCACTTTGCCGGGTTGTATCGCAAGATTGTTATTTGCAGTAACCAGAAAATTAATGTACCAGTTGCTGTCGTTGCTTTCTATTTGCAATTTTGTATTATTTGTGTTTTTTAAAACTACTTCTGCCAGGTAACCGGATACTCCAATCATGATAAGGCCCTGGTATTTTGCAAAACTACTTTCCGGTCTTTTCAATTTTCCGTTTTTGAATTCCTGGTCAAATAGTTTATCGAGGTGTTTTACGCTTTCCGGTGAATAATCCAGTTGTATATTTTTTTCTGCAAATGTTTTGCGGACAAATTCAATGGCTTTTTTTAATTCCTGCTCGGTTGTTGACATGGTTTGAAGTTATGTTGTTATCTAATATACATATTTCCTTTTGGTAATTTTCTATATTGTTTATTAAACAAACCGGCATATAGCACAATAAAAATTTTCCATTGCGTAGCTCATCTTCTTTATATTTACAATCGCTATTTACCCCGTTATGAAATATATTCCTTTCATTCTGTCCGCGGTTATTACTATGGCATTGATTTTTGTACTCAACAGGAGATGGGGTACTGTGCCTGATATGGGAAACTTCCTGAGCCCGCAACAGGGCTTCTGGCAAAATGCAGAGCCAGCGGATGAAGGATTTGATGCGAATATCAAATTGCCGGGTATCAAAGGAAAAGTAGAAATCTATTTTGATGAAAGATTAATTCCGCATGTGTTTGCAGATAACGATAATGATTTGTATTTCGCACAGGGTTATCTGCATGCAAAATTCAGATTATGGCAAATGGAATTTCAAACCATGGCAGCTGCAGGTCGCATCAGCGAATTTTTAGGAAATGATCCAAGATTCATTAATTATGACCGGGAAACAAGAAGGCTGGGTATGGTATACGGCGCCGAAAATGCACTAAGAAGCATGGAGTCGGATTCAGTATCCAAATCCGGTTGTGATGCATATACCGCAGGTGTAAATGCTTATATTGAAAGCCTGAGCGAAGCAACATTGCCAATTGAGTACAAACTACTCGGGTATAAACCGGAAAAGTGGAGCAATTTTAAGATTTGTCTTTTTCTGAAACAAATGAGCCGCACCCTGGCAGGCCCTTATTATGCAGATGATTTACCATTGACGAACGAAAAGTCTTTTATTCCCTTTAGTGAGTTTAATGTTCTTTATCCGCAGATAAATGATTCACTGGTTCCGATTATTCCAAAAGGGACTGTATTTGCTCCAGCTTCAGTTATACCTGTAAAACCAGCTACTGCCGATTCATTGTATTTTGGTAAAAAAGATACAGCGGTTGTCACGCGTTTTGGAGAGCATAACCCTAATAACGGAAGTAACAACTGGGCAATAAGTGGAAATAAAACAAGTAGCGGCCATCCGATACTTTGTAACGATCCACACCTGGAATTATCATTTCCTTCTATCTGGTACGAAATGCAACTGACTTCGCCGACCGTAAATACATACGGTGCCAGTTTTCCCGGCACACCCAATATTATTATAGGTTACAATGATAATATCGCATTTGGATTTACCAATGCCGGACGGGATGTAATGGATTATTACGCGATAAAATTTAAGGATGATAGCAAGAGTGAGTATTGGTTCAATGGCGCATGGAAACCATCCAAATTGCGCATTGAAGAAATAAAAGTAAAAGGAGATAAAACAGTTTATGATACAGTAGCCTATACGGATGAGTTTGGACCGGTGATGTATGATAAAAGTTTTTCTAACGAACTTTCAAAAGGCAAAGCAATATCTTGTCGCTGGGTAGCGCATGATCCTTCGAATGAGTCACTGATGTGGTTTAAACTTGATCGTGCCAGTAATTATGCTGAATATGAAAAAGCAATACAGGAGTTTTCCTGCCCTGGTCAGAATATGATTTTCGCGAGTAAGAATGGAGATATCGCTATCTGGCAGCAAGCAAAATTTCCCGCACGCTGGTATGGACAAGGTCAAATGCTGATGCCCGGCGAAGACAGTAGCTATTTGTGGCAGGGATTTATCCCGCAGAATGAAAACCCGCATGTTTTAAATCCAGCTTCGGGTTATATAGCGAGTGCTAATCAACGACCTGTTGACTCCTCTTATCCTTATTTTATTCCGGGCAATTATTTAACACCGAGAGGAATTGCTATAAATAAAAAATTATCATCAATGAGTAATGTAACTGTTGATGATATGAAAAAACTGCAAAACGATTATTTTAATGTTAGCGCAGAGGCTGCAAGGCCCGCATTCCTGAAATATGTGAAGGAAAATGAATTGAATGCTGCGGCAAAAAAATACCTGGAAATATTCCGCAACTGGAATCTTGAAGCAGGACCGGGTGAAATAGGCCAAACAATATACCAGACATGGTGGGATAGCCTGGAAGTTGTGGTATGGCGTGATGAAATGGAAACAATGAAGCCCGACCCTATATGGCCAGATCCGCAAACACTGCTGGAAGCGATGTTGCGTGATACTGCCTATAAATACACAGATAATATCAATACAGCAAAAAAGGAAACCTGGACTGATGCAGTAACGCTGGCATTGCAAAAAGCAGCACCTGAATTAATGAAGGAAGAAGCTGCCGGAAAGCTGGCATGGTCAAAACATAAGAACCCGTCTATTTATCATTTATTAAAGACTATAAAACCATTTGCGAAAATTGGTTTACAGGTAGGTGGCTGGGGAAACATTATCAATGCGACAACTGTAAGCCACGGCCCAAGCTGGCGCATGATCGTACACCTGGATAAAGAAACAGAAGCATACGGGGTATATCCTGGCGGACAAAGCGGCAATCCCGGAAGTGCATTCTATGATAATTTTGTAAACACGTGGTCAAAAGGACAGTATTATAGTTTGTGGATGATGAAGCAAACTGAAACTTCTGACAAGCGTATAAAATGGAAGATGGTGATAGAGTGAGTTGAGTTGTGAGTCAGGAATGATGTGATGATCCGGGTTTTACATTTTAGGGTTCATAATTTTTAACGATTACAAATAAATATGATTTTATAACCCATGAAATTTCTTGTATCAATACTTTTAACAGCCTTGCTTGCGTTTATTGGTGGACTTTGGTTACCCTGGTGGAGTATTGCCATTTCAGCATTTATAGTTTCATTACTGGTACATCAACACGCAGGTAAATCTTTTGCCGGAAGTTTCCTGGGTGTGTTTCTATTGTGGGGAGGATTGGCATGGTGGATTGATATGCAAAACCATGGTGTTTTATCCAAAAAGATTGCTTCCGTATTGCCGTTGAATGGCAACCAAATGATGCTGATACTCGTTACAGCGTTGGTGGGTGCATTAGTAGCCGGTGCAGCAGCTGTTACCGGAAGTTTTTTGCGTTCCGCTTCAAAGTAGTTTTGTAAAAGTCTTTTATTAAAAAAGACCGCCCTGAATTTGGCATTATATTTTTGCACCAGTATCTATGAAGCAAGCTATCTTCTTTTTATTATTCTCACAGTCTGTTCTAGTTTGTTTTGCAGGAAAAATTTCTGGTCTCATAACGGATGGTTCAGGTAACCCTGTTGGTTATGCTTCAATATTGGTAAAAGGTACTACGAGAGGAACTACTGCGAACAGTGAGGGAAGATATTCATTAACCCTGGAACCGGGACAGTATACGATTACATGTCAGCATGTGGGTTATAAAAGGGAAGAAAAAAGTATTACTGTAACGGAAGAAAATGCAGTACTTGATTTTGTGCTCAATATACAGGAGCTCACACTTGGTGAAGTTGTAGTAAAAAAAGGAGAAGACCCTGCCTATGAGATAATACGACAAGCGATAAAGAAAAGACAATACTATAACTCACAGGTTGATTCATTATCCGTAGATGTTTATATAAAAGGACTACTCCGTTCAAGAGGTTTTCCGGATAAAATATTTGGCAGAAAAGTAAACAAAGAGGATTTACAGAAAGGCGGACTCGATTCCGCGGGTAAGGGCATTGTGTTTCTTTCAGAATCCTATACCAAAGTGTATTTTAAAAAACCCGGAAAAATAAAGTTTGAAGTCATTTCATCAAGACAGAGCGGAGGGGGGCCTGGTTTAAGCTTTCCCTTTTTTATAAATTTTTATGCTAATAACGTATCTGTTTTTAACAATAACCTGAACCCTCGTGGATTTATTTCTCCAATCTCGGATAATGCCTTACGTTATTACAAATACAAATACGAAGGTAGCTTTACAGAGGATAATAAATTGATTAATAAAATACTTGTTACACCCAAAAGAAAAAATGAACCACTCTTCAGCGGGCATATATTAATAACAGAAGATGACTGGCGCATTCATAGTGTAGACTTACTGGCTACGAGCCAATATCAACTTGAGTTGATCGATACACTGAGAATAAGCCAGGTGCATGTACCAGTAGCATATGATATATGGCGTACAAAAGACCAGGTAGTGTATGTGGCAGTAAAAAAATTCGGGCTCGATTTTGCGGGCAATTTTGTAAACGTTTACTCCAATTACGATCTTACCCCTTCTTTTAAGAAAAAATTTTTCGATCGTATTCTAATGAACTACGATTCTACTTATGATAAAAAGGATAGCAGCTATTGGTCAGCGCTAAGGCCGGTGCCATTGGAAAGCGATGAGAAAAGAGATTTTGTTTTTAAAGATAGTGTTGCCAGGCAGATGAGGGATTCGATGTTTTCACAAAGCAATATCGACTCATTGCGTAAAAACAGGAAGCCGGTAAGGATTATGAATGTGCTGTGGTCGGGAGTGGAGCATAATTTTTATAATAAAAAAGTATTTTCAACTTACCGGTTACGCGGTTTGTTGCAGGGAGTTGAATACAATAGTGTAGAGGGTTTATCGATAAATCTTGAACAGACCTTCGAAATAAAACCCAACAACGGAAAGTATAATTACATTATTGACTGGAACAATCGTTACGGTTTCAGTAATACTCATTTTAACTCATACGGTAACTTTATAGTACGCCCCAAAGTTGATAATTACCGGAATGTTTACTTTTTGTTGTCAGGAGGGAAGCGTGTATCGCAATTTAATAAGGATAACCCCATTACAGCACTCGCCAATTCTGTAAGTACGCTTTTGTTTAAGAAGAACCTGATAAAGATTTATGAAAACTGGTATGGTCATGCGGAATATAATAGCCGTTTTGAGAATGGTATCCGGTGGAATATACATGCTACTTACGAGGATCGGATTCCATTGGAGAATACCTTTGACTTTTCCATATGGGGCAAAAACAAAACATTACTTCCCAATCATCCTTTTGAATTAGAAAGCAAACCATTTGAAAAGCACCAGGCATTTTCAGCAGGTGTTACATTGACTTACCAGCCCGGGCAACGGTATATACAATTTCCAAATGCGAAAATGCCTTTGGGGTCAAAATATCCAACATTACAGTTTGAA
>JAEUVI010000148.1 GCA_016787105.1 Chitinophagaceae bacterium
GGTGATCTCGCTGTTGAAAAAAATGATATGACAAAAGCAATGGAAGAATACAGGGCGGCGATGAAACTTATGCCGGATAACCTTGAAATGCAATACTGGACAGCCATTGCTTTAGCAAATAACAAAGAAGTTGATAAAGCAATACCGATACTTAAAAAGATATTTTCTAAAGATAAAAACTGGAAAGAGCTTACAAAGCGTTTACCACAAGTAAAATTATTAACCGTGAGTGATGAGGATTATAAAAAAATAATGGCGTTATAAGCGGGCTTTACTGTGTTCTTGCATTTAAAATAAAGTAGTCATTTATCAACACATCGTTATTTATGATCCTGTAAAAATCGTCGAGATATTTTATCATTACTTCTCTTTCTCCAGATTTGATAAGATCAAAGTTTTTTATCAATGAATAAATGCTATCTTTTTTTTCTTTGAAAATAGTTATTACAGCCTGCAATTCTGCCATATTCCGGGGAAAACCTCTGTATACCCTTTCACGTACAGACTCTGTTCCTAATTGTGGCGCAGGCATTGCGTAAGGTGCGTCTACCAGGCCGGCAAAGTCAAAATCATAAGGAATAACGATAGGCCTTGCGAGGGAATCGTTTTTTGGTAATCTCAGTATGATATTGTGCGCTACCGGAACCGCCCAATCCGTATTGCCAATCATAAACTGGAATATCGCTACCAGGGTCATGTAATTGCGATCTGTTGTTTCCGTATTTATTTTGGTTTTAAATTCTTTGCTTTTATTCCGCTTCGCTAAATCTTTTACATCTTCTATCACGAATGCATATTGACTATACAGTTTTACTTTATCCTTTGTATCGTCATAGTCAATCCGCATCAGTCGCACACGAAAACTTTTTTCAGTAAGGATATTGTACATTTTGTAGATGATATACTCTTTTAGTAGCAGCTGTTCGTCGAAAGCTGTTCTAGCGCAGCCAGATACCATCTTTAGTTTTCCAAGACAGCTTAATTTAGGTGACTGAGGATTTTTGAAATCAAAGGTAGTTGAAGGCATGTAGCAGTTCTTCCTGCGAAACTGGCCTCTTGCGCACACCCGTATATCTTCAGTTACAGAAAAACTATCAGGGCAAATAAATGTAACCGTTGCTGGTTGGAAGTCATTATCTTTTTTCGAAGTCATCAGTTTCTTTAAATCTGTAGAAAGCTTTACTTCAATGACCCGTTCATCGGTGAAGAATGCAGCACTGTCTAATGCATCTTTTTGTGAAAGAGAAACGATTGGCAATAAAAAGAATAATAAAAGCAGGTGGAAGTTTTTCATGCAGGCAATTATTTAATCAATATGGTTTAAAAATTTTAAAAAACTTTCACTGGGCAAACGCCTCGTCCGTGTGATCACTTCATCACTTCTTCTATCACTTTACCTATATTACCATTGGGCATTTGTATATGAAGTAACGCTGAAATTGTAGGAGCAATATCTGTCATATACATTTCCCGGTTCGATTTACCTTGTTTAATTCCCCAGCCATACCAGAGTAATGGTATGTGAGAGTCATAAGGGTTCCACAATCCATGAGTTGTGCCCCCGGCAAGAAAACTTTCAATCCACTGGGGCTCGAATATTACCTGTATATCACCACTGCGTCTTGGAAAATAACCATTCGAGACCATGTCTTTCAATCGCTGCGGCAAAGTTTGTTCCGAAACTTTGTCTAAAATAAACGCCCTTGCAATGCCGGGTTGTGTAACCAGCATATCAACTACTGTTTGCTGTACATCCTGCAGGTTTATTTTTTTGGAGGAGTTAATCAGGTCATGATTGAGGAATATCTGGTAATTATATGCGGCTTCTATCAACCCGTCTTTTCCAAACTTATCATTCAGTGCTTTGTTCATTTTTTCTACCAGTTCATCATCATTCAAATTGCCTCCGGGCATTTTATGCGTTTTTACAAATGCTGGTACATGAGCTGCACCGTGATCGGCAGATAGAAAAACAGTGTATTGACCTGCACCAACTTCTTTATCCAGGAATTTAAAAAAATCACCAAGGTCTTTATCTAACCTCAGGAAATCATCTTCCTGCTCAATGGAATTGGGACCAAAATTGTGGCCAATATAATCTGGTGTAGAAAAACTAACTGTTAGAAAATCTGTAACGCTGTCTTTTCCCATTCCTTCGTTTATTATTACAGCCTTGGCCATATCTGCAGTAAATGTATTGCCATAAGGAAGCAGTGGCAGAATACCATAATTCTTTCCAATCGCCTGTTTTAAATCATATGGGAAAGAGTTTTTCCCAAGTGGTTTGTTTTCATATTTATTTTCATCTTCTGTACTTTGGGTGTATGACTCTATCGGGTACAGGGTGTTCCATCCTTTTTCAAAATATTTATCAGGTTGCTTTTGGCTATTGATATCTTTTACCCATTTTGGTAAATCATTCATGTAGTAGGTGGAACTAATCCAGTCACCTGTTTTGCTATTGTACCAATATGCAGCATCAGCACTATGGCCTGCAGGTAATATACCGCCACGATCTTTTATAGCAATGCCAACTACTTTACTGCGAAAATTTGTAGCAAGTTTCAGCTCATCGCAAACGGTATTTGTAAGCATATTCTTCGGGCTCATTCTGCCTGCATCATCATTGCTACCTACACTTTTTACTGTAGTGTCTTCTGCGCAGTATACCTGTCTTTTTTGTTGATTATCCCACCAGGTGTTTCCTGTAATGCCGTGGAATGCAGGAACGGAACCTGTGTATATGCATGTATGACCGCAAGCCGTTATCGTTGGTGTGTATGGGATAAATGTATTTTCACAGGTAAAGCCTTCGTTGAGGAAACGCTTAAAGCCTCCATCACCACTGTAACGATTGTAATAACGGTAAAGGTAGTCCCATCGCATCTGGTCTACTACTATTCCTACTACGAGTTTGGGGCGCTGAACTGATTGTGCCCCAATATTGGTTATTGCGGCAAGGAGAGCCAAACCCAAAAAAAGCCTTCTCATTTTCATACGTTTTAACAAATGTAGGCAATGATGAAAACCCGGGAGTGAAAAATTGGTATAAAGTGCTGATAAAAGTATTATGCGAAAGGCATGATTTTGGCATAAACCAGGAGACATTTTACCAGTTATTTTCCAGTCTTTTACCCGTTAAATTACTGTTGATGCCACAGCTGCAATATTTTATCTTGTGCAAAAACCAACTCCTATGAACAGGGTTTTACGAATAGTCATCTTTTTCACAGCATTTACGCTTTACCTGCTCCTGATTACTGGTTGTAAAAAAGAAAAGCAGGGAAATGATGGTAATAATCCGGCAAATTGTTCAGCTACCCTGGCAGATGCAGAGAACATAGCCATCTTTCCTGCTGATAATCCCTGGAACCTGGATATTTCATCGGCTACAGTTGATCCAAATAACAGCCAGATTATTTCTTCATTTTCAACCAATGTTATAAAGGCCGATTTTGGAAGCGGGTTGTGGGAAGGAGCCCCGATAGGCATTCCTTATGTAGTAGTATGTGGCAACCAGCCGAAAATAGCAATAAACTATACTGATTATGGCGATGAAAGTGATCCTGGTCCATTTCCTATACCACTGAATGCGCCAATTGAAGGAAATGGTGCAGGAGACTCTCATGTAATAGCGGTAGATAAAGAGAATGGCAAATTGTATGAACTGTTTTATGCCCATGTAAACGGCGATCATTGGGATGCTTCTTCGGGGGCTGTTTTTAACCTCAATTCAAATGACCTGCGGCCTGAAACCTGGACGTCTGCTGATGCAGCGGGCCTGCCGATTTTTCCGGGGCTGGTACGATACGAAGAAATTGTGAAGGGCGTTATTGACCATCCTATCCGGTTTACATTACAAAGCTCAAAAGTAAAACCTGGCTACATATACCCTGCAAGGCACAAGGTAAACAGCACTGGTGGCCAGTATACATTACCGTTTGGCGCCAGGATTCGATTGAAAGCTGATTTTGATATAAGCAGTTTTTCAGCTACCAACAAAATAATACTCCAGGCCATGAAAAAA
>JAEUVI010000394.1 GCA_016787105.1 Chitinophagaceae bacterium
TCATAATGATTACGATTTAGGAACGGCGAATGTGCTTGAAGCAATAAAAGCCGGCGCACATGGTTTACACCTTACGGTAAATGGAATGGGTGAAAGAGCGGGCAATGCACCTTTGGCGAGTGCAATAGCTGTGTTAAATGATTTTATGCCGGATGTAAAAACATCGGTAAATGAAAAATCGTTGTACAGCATCAGCAAGATGGTAGAAACATTTTCCGGCGTTCGTGTTCCGACAAATAAACCGGTGGTTGGAGAAAATGTATTTACCCAAACAGCCGGTATACATGCAGACGGTGACAAAAAGAATAAATTATACTTCAGCGACTTGATGCCAGAGCGCTTTGGCCGCCAGCGGAAATATGCGTTGGGCAAAACAAGTGGTAAAGCGAACATTGAAAATAACCTTGCACAACTCGGCATACAATTATCCGATTCAGATTTAAAAAAAGTAACGCAACGGATTATTGAATTGGGCGATAGGAAAGAAGTAGTAACACAGGCTGATTTGCCTTATATCATTTCAGATATTCTCGACAGTAATACTATAGAAGATAAAGTACGGATTGAAAATTATGTGCTCACGCATTCCAAAAACCTGAACCCTTCAGTTACACTGAAGCTTTCCATCAATGGTGAATCATTTGAAGAACATGCACAGGGCGATGGTCAATATGATGCGTTTATGAATGCGTTGAAGAAAGTGTACAAGCAAAAGAAAATGGAATTGCCGGTGCTGACGGATTATGCAGTTCGCATTCCCCCGGGTGGTAAAAGTGATGCCTTATGCGAAACAGTGATTACCTGGAGTTATAATGACAAAGAATTTAAAACAAGAGGTCTCGACAGCGACCAGACCGTATCGGCGATAAAGGCGACGCAGAAGATGTTGAATATAATTTGAGAGAAGGCAACGAGGCACAAAGGCACTGAGGCAACAAGGCGATGAGGCAGAAAGGCATCAAGGCAACGACTATTAACCGATAATAGAAGATGGCGGAAGTAAAGTCATATAGGGATTTGATAGTTTGGCAAAAGTCGATGAAACTGGTTACCGAGATTTATACAATTACCAAATCGTTTCCTTCGGACGAATTGTATGGTTTGACGAGCCAACTAAGAAGATGTGCAATATCAATACCCAGTAACATTGCAGAAGGATACGGGCGAAATTCAACTGGTGATTATAAACGGTTCCTACAAATTGCAGCAGGTTCCATTTTCGAATTACAGACTCAAATCGAAATAGCTGGTAATCTTAAATACATTTCTAAAGAAAACTTCGATATATTTTTTAATAATGTTAAAGAGGTAGAATTAATGCTTCTTTCGCTGATAAGAAAAATAACTTAATTCAGGAGCAAGACTCGTTGCCTTTGTGCCTCGATGCCTTGCTGCCTTTAAATAAAAAGACATGGCAAATAAACACATCCTCATCGTTCCCGGAGACGGAATAGGACAGGAAGTAACAGCAGTAGGAAAAAAAGTATTGGATAAAATAGCCGCGAAGTTCGGTCACACCTTCACGTATGATGAAGCGTTGATTGGGCATGTGGCAATTGAAGCAACAGGTAATCCTTTGCCAGATGAATCGTTGGCGAAAATGAAAAAATCGGACGCCGTATTGTTTGGCGCGGTAGGTCATCCGAAATATGATAACGACCCCTCTGCTAAAGTAAGACCGGAGCAGGGTTTGTTGAAAATGCGCAAAGAACTTGGGTTGTATGCTAATCTGAGGCCTATCAAATTGTTTGATGAGCTGCTTGGTGCGTCCAGTATTAAACCGGAAATATTGAAAGGTGCAGACATTTTATTCTTTCGTGAATTGACTGGTGATATTTATTTTGGTGAAAAAGGAAGAAAAAATAATGGTGATACAGCTTATGATATTGCTGAATACAGCCGTTATGAAGTAGAACGCATTGCCCGTAAAGCATTCGATGCGGCGAGAACAAGAAGAAAGAAATTATGTTCTGTTGATAAAGCAAACGTTATTGAAACATCCCGCCTGTGGAGAGAAGTGATACAGAAAGTAGCGAAGGAATATCCTGATGTGGAAGTAGAGCATCAATTTGTAGACGCTACTGCGATGTTATTAATAAAAGACCCCCGTCGTTTTGATGTAGTAGTTACTGCGAATTTATTTGGCGATATATTGACTGATGAAGCCTCGCAGATTGCGGGATCCATGGGTATGCTGGCTTCAGCTTCCGTGGGTGATGGTACAGGTGTATACGAACCTATACATGGCTCAGCGCATGACATAACTGGTAAAGGTGTTGCAAATCCATTAGCTTCTATTCTTTCTGCCGCTTTATTGCTCGATATTTCATTCGGTATGAAGGCAGAATCTGAAGCTGTAATCAATGCGGTAGACAAAGTGCTGAAGTCTGGTTATCGCACAAGAGATATTGCGGACGCACTGACTGCAGCAGATAAAATATTGGGTACAGATAAAATGGGAGAGGAAGTGCTAAAATATATCTAGCACTGTTTATTTAGCCAGCCGGTATTACAGCTTGATAAATTTGAAAGTTTTTCTTTTCTCCCCATCAAAATATTGCAATAGGTACATGCCACTCTGAAGAAAATCAATGTTGACAGAGACCGATTGTGCATTTACTACTTGCCTCCTCAGCTGTTTGCCTGATAGGTCAGAAATGGTTAGCTCTCCCTTTCTTGAGAGTCCAATTACAGACAGGTAGCTTTTCGCAGGATTAGGTGTAATGGTTAATCTGTTATTTTTATCGTTACGGGCTACAATAATGCCGGAGTATTTATAAGTGCCATCCATATCTACCATTTTCAGGCGATAATATTGTATGCTGCTTTTTACATCACTATCTGTAAAACTATAATCACTTCCTGTTCCGGGATTCACATTGCCGATTTTAGAAAAATTGCGGCTATCTGTACTTTTCTCAATTTCAAAATGTGAAAATTGTGAAGCTGCATCAACCTTCCAGTCTAAGATGTTTTTATTATCCTGCTGTTTTACTGAAAAATATTTAAGAACTATCGGTAACGTGCAGTTTGAAAAAACAAAAGCATTATCAAAGTTTCCATAATCTCCTATATTGGCAACATACCTGTAATCGCCTGCAGGCAATGTGGTATTCCCGGAAATATAATACCATATTTCCTGCGCGGCACCTACACCGTCAGCAGATGTAAAAGTTCTGGTGCTGGAAGTAGCTACTAAAGTATTGGAAGGCATTGAATAGATTTCAATACTGGCTATCCAATCACTTCCACCTGCTTCTCTGCTGGAAAAATAGCCGCCAAACCCTACCGGCAATGCAGTGCTCAAAGTAAAATCCTGGTAAAGTGTTCCTGAAGCACTGGTTATATCAATATACTGAAT
>JAEUVI010000412.1 GCA_016787105.1 Chitinophagaceae bacterium
ATAAAGAAAAAGTAATGGGATTGATAGAAAGGAAATAAATAAAAGCTGAATTATTGTTTATTTTTTAAAGTATAACTCGCCGAGATAACCTCCAACCTCCATCAGCCATGCAATACCGAGGTGAACCATCAAGCCGCCGAATATTGTTCGGGTATGGTAAACTACAATTCCAAGTAAAATACCTCCGAAATAAGAACTGATACATTCTCCGAGTGGTTTGCCGAAATGAATGGTACAATAAAAACAAGCCATTGGTAATATAGCGTCTTTACCTGCCCATTTAGCGAAGCCAAGTATCAGAAACCCACGGAAGAATAATTCAATTGAAATAAAGTCGCTTCCATAGGATAGTTCAAAAATCAATTTATACAACCATGCATTAGCATTGCTGCCGATATCTCCCGCAACCATTTTATACTTTGGGTATGTATGCAGAAAGTCAGGTTGTGTGGATGCGAATGCAATAAGCGGAACCATAACCAGCAACATAACAGCATATGGTTGCCAATCAAATTTTTTTACAGTTAATCCAAAAAAAGATTCATCGCGATAAAACCTGCGCCAAACAAAATATAGAATGATAACGATAAAGAGTAAACGGATTGGCCAGAATATTACCTGATTCCAGTAATGGTTCCATGATGAATCTGACGAAATTGGTAAGTGAGATGTAAAAGACATTTTAAATGCGAAGACAGCCGGCGCGAAAAAAATCATGCCTATGATAAGCGGCTTTGAAAAGTAATTATTTTCCTGTCGTACCCGGTAAAAAAGAAAAGGAATAAGGAAGGCTTCTAACGAAATGATATATCTGTATAAAAATCTCATTCCTGTTTGTTGCTGACTGTTGATCCATTTGTCTATTTCAAAATAATAATTGCAAAATATAAGTACTGCGGTAAATAACGATGTTAATAGTAAGACTGTCTTTGATGTATCGTAAAAATACAGTCGTATAAAACTTATGATTTTCTTCATTTAAACGGCGAGATAGAATTTTTTTAATCCTGCTTAAACTTTATTGGTTTCAATAGTTCCAAAGGTGCGTAATTCATTTAAGAACTTAAAAAGTATAGCCATGAAATTTGTATCACTGACCAGGATAGGTATTGCTGCGCTTGCAGTATCTGCCATTTGTTTTTTATTCTCGTGTAAGAAGGAAAGTTCCAGTCAACCGGTATCCCAACAGGATGCGACAGTTTATTCAGAAGAAAGCTCACAGGCCGAAGCAAGTTTTGATGATGTAGCGGATATTGGTATGACTGCTGCCAGTGAAGAAAGTGTAGCAGCGGCCCCCAATGGACGTTATCTTCCCATTTTTGAAATACTCCGTCTTCGTATCGGTGCTTCTGCTACGATTACCGTTTCTCCTAACAATGAAACATATCCCAAAACAATAACTATCGACTTTGGTGACGGTACTGATTGTAAAGATGGCAAGTGGCGTAAAGGCGCAATTATTCTTCACCTAACAGGCCCAATCCGTAGATCTGGCTCTGTACTCACCATTACATTCCGTGATTTTTATCTTAAACATGCGCATATAGAAGGTACAAAAATAATCAGCAACCTTAGTGAAAACGGAGTTGTGAAATTTACAGTGCAGGTAACCGGTGGTAAGGTGACTTATCCAAACGGAAGAGGATACACGTACGAGGCTATGAAATATTATAACCAGGTTGAAGGAGCAGGCACAGAAACCTGTCTTGATGATGTATACCATATTGAAGGCCGTTCAAAAACTCAATTTGCAAACGGTACAACAATCATTTTAAATACAGAAACAGCTCTTTTGAAGAGACTCAACTGTCCCTGGATA
>JAEUVI010000434.1 GCA_016787105.1 Chitinophagaceae bacterium
GCAATTTCAAAACCATTGCACATCTCTTTCCGTATTATCATTTTCAATTTGCAGAAACCTTCTTTTTCTTCTATACGTTCTATGCCCAACCATTGGCTAAAACGGTCTTTCTCCATCATTGCATCTACTATCCTTTCTGCTTTCGATTTCATAGTCGTTACTTACCTGTAAATAATGGCTTTCTTTTTTCCATAAATGCTGTTACTCCTTCTTTATGATCTTCCGTTCTGGCAGCTTTTTGCTGGCAGATATTTTCCTCCTGCAATTGTTCATCAAAATGATTAACCAACGATATGTTCAGCATTTGCTTTGTATAAGCCAATGCTTTTGTCGGCATGCCCGCAAGCGTCACTGCGATATTAAATGACTCCTTTGCAAATTCATCGTCTGAAAAAACTTTGTATATCATTCCATATCTCTCTGCATCAGTTGCATTTACTTTTTCACCGAGCATCATCAAAGCGGAGGCCCGCTGCCAACCTATTAGCCTAGGCAAAGTATATGTGCCGCCGCTATCCGGTATCAAACCAATTTTTGAAAACGCCTGTATGAAAGATGCTGACTGCGCTGCTACAACGATATCACAACATAAAGCAATATTTGCGCCAGCACCGGCGGCAACGCCATTCACTGCTGCCACAATTGGCTTTTCCAGTTTGCGTATTCTTGAAACAATGGGATTATAATATTTTGAAAGTATCACATTAAAACCTGGCGATGCTGCATCCGTTATTTCTGCAAGATCCTGGCCTGCAGAAAATCCTTTCCCCATACCTGTTATATAAACAGATCTGACCTTATCGCTTTTGCATGCATCTAATTTTTCTTGTAGCAATAATGACATTTCACCATTAAAAGCGTTCAGCTTCTCTGGCCTGTTTAATGTAATGATCGCTACGTTTTCTTTTATATCAAAAAGTATGGACGACATAAAAATTCATTGAATAAATAAATTTAAGACTAAAAAAGAAATGGCTCATGTTTTAGCATGAACCATTCGAGAGTTTGTGTCCGTGAGAGATATTTATAATATTTCTATCTACACATATTTTGTAACGCCGGGTTTTGCGATGGCATAAAAACCATCTTCATTTGGTGTTACCGGCGGCATTGCATTCCAGTCAAATTGTTTTGGTGCGAGGCTGATACCTGAGTTCAGTAATTTATCCCACTCCAGCACCTGGCCTGAATATGTGGCCATTCTTCCCATGATAGCTGTCATAGTACTCTTGGCACCGTTTTCTGTATCGGAAAATTTATATTCTCCTTTTGCAATCGCGGCAAACAGTTCGTCATGTTCTGTCTGGTATGGATTGTTTTCTTTATTCTTATCGTACTGGAATAAAACTTTTCCGTTATTGTCCTTAATAGTAGCCTGGTCACAAAATATCTTCCCTTTAGTACCAACGAGTAATTCATCTACTTTACTCATCGTGCCAGGAATATGACGGCATTGGCTGTTCAACACAGAGCCATCTGCGTATTGAAATTCTACATAGTGGTGATCAAATATTTCACCATACTCTTTCCCTTTTCTTACCTGGCGGCCACCCATGCCCTGTGCCTTTACAGGATAACCACCTTTGAACCAGTTAATCACATCAATATTGTGAATATGCTGTTCTACAATATGATCTCCGCAAAGCCATACGAAATAGTACCAGTTACGCATCTGGTATTCCATTTCTGTTTGATTATATAACCTCGGCTTTACCCATACACCATCATTATTCCACCATGCTTGTGCTGAAGTAATATCTCCAATCAGGTTTTTCTTAGCATATAGTTCACGATAAGAATTTTGATAATGACGCTGAAGGCCTACTACTACATTTAGTTTCTTTTGCTTGGCTATTTCTGCAGCATCCAATACACGCTTAATACCCGCGGGATCTGTTGCTACAGGTTTTTCCATGAAAATATGTTTGCCCTGTCTAACGGCTTCTTCAAAATGTATAGGGCGAAAACCAGGAGTTGTAGTGAGAATAACAACATCTGCCAATGCAATTGCATTTTTATAGGCATCGAAACCAACAAATTTTCTTTCTTCAGGCACATCCACTTTTGCTTTCACACTGCTGCCATCCCCGTTATCAGAAGTGACTTCTTTATAGCAATTATCCAACCGATCGCGGAAGGCATCTGCCATTGCAACAAGTTTTACATTCTGCTTTGTACTTAATGCTTGTGTAATAGCACCGGTACCACGGCCACCACAACCAACAAGAGCAATTTTTATTACATCATCAGCTCCTGAAAAATAATTGGCTTGCGACATAAATGGCAAAGCAATAGCTCCGCCGGTAATAAGAGCTGTATTTTTTACAAACTCACGGCGTGTGTTTTTTGTTTCCTGGTTCATTTTATTTAGTTTATTTACCGAGATATAATTTAAAAAAAGATTCTGCTTCTTCAGGTGTTGGTTGTTTGTAAGGACGAATAATTCTGAAACCTACAAAAGGTGCATCTGCATTCCACCACTTACTTCTTGGTATCTGCGGGTCGCGTCGGTTCCATACGGGATCAGACATAAGACGATTTGCAGGTCGCAAATCCTTCGCTTCATCCCTGTATGCTCCACCTTTCACTGTTCTTGGATAACGCTTTGTTGGTTTTATAACAGGGTCTTTTGCATCCACCGCTACAGAATCAAAATAGTTTGCTTCATATTGATCCAATGTCCATTCACCTACATTACCTAATACATCATACAGTCCCCAGGCATTTGGTTTCAGTTCACCAACCTTATGATATTTATTCCCGCTGTTTTTTGCATACCACGCATATTGTGAAAGATCGGCCTCATTATTTCCAAAAAAATATGTTTTATCTGAACCAGCACGTGCTGCATACTCCCACTCTGCTTCTGTGGGCAAGCGGAAGAAAATTCCAGTTTTTTTATACAACCACCGGCAATACATTAATGCGCCATATTGCTGCATACTGTTTGCCGGAAATCCGCCGACTTTTCCCATACCCAATGTAAAGTCAATATAAGGCTGGCTCGGTCTTGTTACGGCGTCGGCTTCTATATTTTGAGATGATGCTTCATCCTGGAAAAAACTATTATACTCCTCGTATGTCACTTCGTAAGCGCCCATCCAGAAAGGAGAAATGGCTACTTTTTTCTGTGGTCCCTCATCTTCATCACGGCCCTTTTCACCTGTAGCACTTCCCATCATAAATGTTCCGGCTGGTATCGGTACCATTTTAAAATTTACGGGGGTACCACTTATATTTTGGGTATATTCTTTAAAACTGTTATCGGTTGTTTCCTGTGCAAAGAGATAACCATTCAGCATGAGGATAACCGCCAATATGCCTGTCGTTTTTATCATTTTTCAAAAGTGAGGGTGAAAGTTAAGAAAAGATTTATTGTCAGGGTAACCGGACTATGAGCTTTTAAAGTTTTCAAACGTTTGTGTAATGAAAAAATATCAATGACACTTAAAATAGTCGAATGGCTCCTTACAATCGTTGCAGACATAAAGTGATTTACAAGCTGTAGAACCAAACTCACTGATACGTTTTGTATGATAAGAGTTGCAATGCGGGCATTGTATTGCTTCTTCTGCAGCGAAATGATTGGTATCACAAACAATTTGTTTCGGATTAGGCGGGGCAATGCCATATTCCCTCAAGCGTTGTTTTCCTTTTTCCGTCATCCAGTCTGTAGTCCATGCAGGAGAAATTACCGTAGTGATTTTAATGTTCTTATACCCATGTTCAATCAAAGCAAACCGGATATTCATAGCAATAACATCCATGGCAGGGCATCCGGTATAAGTAGGAGTGATTGTAATTTCAACCTGATCTTCTTCGAGCTTAATGTCTCTTATAATTCCCAGGTCAGTAACGGAAAGTACAGGCACTTCGGGATCCATTACGTTTTCAAGTATCCCTTTTATATTATCAATTGATATGGATAAAATATTTGCCATTACCATTCACTGTTTGGATAAGCTCTTTGCATGTATTGCATTTCTGCAAGAATGTAACCAAGGTGCTCGGTATGTTTTCCTTCTTTGCCTCCAGCCTGGTAAAATGTTTTCCCGGGCAAAGGCAAAGTTGCTTCGGTGAAAATCTCTTTCACTTTTTCTTCCCATTTTGGATTTATCAAATTCAAATCAACACCGATACTGTTATTCAAAGCTGTTGCTTCGTAAAGTGCTGGTTGAAATAATTCTCCAGTATATGGCCATAACACATTTATTGCGTTCAGCATCCGCTGATGGCTTTCATCAGTTCCATCTCCGAGGCGAATAACCCATTCACTGCTCCAGCGTAAATGATAAGTAACTTCTTTTAACGATTTTTCCGCGATAGCGGCAAGTTGTGTGTCTTTGCTTTTTTTTAATTCAGTATAAAAATAAAATTGGTAAGTGCTGAAAAAGAACTGGCGTAAGATTGTTTGCGCCCAATCGCCTATGGGTAATTCAACCAGTAAGCAGTTTTTAAATTCTCTTTCATTTCGGAGATAGGCGAGCTTGTCTTCATCAACCTCCCCCAATCCTTCCAAAGGAGAGAGTTTCGAAGAGCCTGACAACCGGTTTGTATTAATTAGTTGCGCAGCATATTGATAAAAATTTCTTGCCTGCCCGATTAAGTCAAGAGAAATATTCGTGATAGCAATATCCTGCTCCAATACGGGACCATGACCGCACCATTCACTATTTCGCTGAGAAAGAATGAGTGTGTTATCGGCAAGATGAAGAATAAAAGCCTCCCTAAATCCCTCCTTCGGAGGGACTTTCGAAGACTCTGCTATTTGAAAATTAATTTCCATTATTGGAGGGTTAAAGTCCTTCCCTTCAGGAAGGATTTAGGATGGGCTGCTCACATATGCTTCACTTCATCCGGCAAATCATAAAAAGTGGGATGACGATATACTTTGTCGTTGGCAGGCTCATACAATTCATCTGATTCTTCCGGACTGCTGGCATGAATGTATTTGCTTTCCACAACCCAGATGCTTATCCCTTCCATTCGTCTCGTGTAAACATCCCTTGCATTCTCGATAGCCATCTTCGCATCTGCGGCGTGCAGGCTTCCTGCATGTTTATGATCCAGTCCTTGTTTGCTGCGTATAAAAACTTCCCAGAGCGGCCAGTCCGCCCCCTCTATCCCGATAGCTATCGGCGCTCCGCCGGAGGAAGAGGCTTTCGAAGACTCGTTTAATTCGTTGCCGCCAGATTTATCGTCTGGTATGTCGCCGTAATAAAATTTTCTGATTGTAAAATGCATATGGCTTTCAATCCTGCCATTTTTACAATTAAGTCAATACAGGATTGTTCTCCGAAGTTCCTAAACTTTTACGAAGTAAGCTATAAAAACAAGTTAAGACCTGATCCTATCCCGAATCCCTGATATGATATGCT
>JAEUVI010000446.1 GCA_016787105.1 Chitinophagaceae bacterium
GCCCCCCGTATAAACCAATCATCTCTCCTGTAAATTCTTGCGTTGATAATGTTGCAGTCCCTTTCATTTTTGCTTTTAACGCTGCTGCTAATGCAGTATTTCTTTCCTCTGCTTTTTTCTTTATTTCGATTGCTGGTGATCTCGTATAGGATTCCGCATTCAGATCGCTACTAACATTTTTTGCATAGAGCTCTTCAAATCCACGTATCCTGACTGGTAAAACAAAGGGTTGTTTCGGAGCGCTCCACATATAGCAATTACCTATAATCGGCTCACCGATAATGTGAGCTAAAATATCATGCGAATAGTGTGAGTTGTATTTCCCCAATGTTCCTGCATCACCTTCGGATAATAAGTGAAAACAGAACCAATTATCAGCTTGGCTCAATAGTTCAGGAGCCATCGATCCTGGCTGTTGTGTTACTAAAACCGCTCCTAAGTCATACTTCCGGCCTTCTTTCACCCATTCAACAAACGGGCTTGATTCTTCGAGTCTTTTTCCTAAAACACTTTGTGCTTCTTCAATGATTGTGATAACAGGAATCGGAGCGTTCCCTCCCGTAAAATTTTCTTGGTTATAGTTAAATATTTTCCGCATCAAAAGGCCGGCTATATTAAAACCAGCGGTGGAACTAAGCATACTGATATCAATAACAACACAATGTCCAAGCCTTAATGCTTCAATTGTCCCCGAAATTAATTGGCTGTTAGGATCGTGTAGGTGAGATACAACATTGTTCATATTACTCCGAGCCCCTCCAATTTCAGCAGAGCTTGACGCGATTTGCCCGGAAGCATATCCCAATAAAGCGCCAACATCAGCATCAGAAGCTTGTAATCCTTGAGTATAAATTAAATCAACAAGATTTCTCCAGTTATTGTAAGAAACAGATTTTAACTTAATCACGTTTTGGTTATCCTGCCTCTCTGATGAAATGGCAATTCCAATCACATCTTTTGCCGGTAAATCCCTTATGTCGAGTTTTACACTTCCGGCTTTCCAACTTTCATAATACTTGCTATATCCTTTACGGTTAGTAAAAACTACAGTGTGATCCTTTAATTGGTCAACATCACATAGACCTGGCCTGTTTTTGAAATCTGGCCAGAAATATTCTCCGTCAGCATCAAAAATTAATGTTCCCACATTCTGCCCTCTTTCAGTTTTTGGACAGCCATTTCTATATAATTCGGCAACTAGGAACTTTATTAAATTTGATTTTCCATACCCTGCTCGGGCAAAAACAACTGAACGTTTTGAAACGAGGTTATTAATATTGAAGGTAACTTTTAAAGCTGGGTTAATATGCCTTAAAACTGATTCAGGTTCGGTGGTTTTCCCTGAATATATAAACTCTCCCAATACATAATCACCTAAATCAGTATTTCCATCACTTAGCTGACATAATTCTTCTAAAACTTTATCACTCGGTAATGCAACCTTTGCCCCGAGGTGCGGTAATCTTCTTTGTGAAGGAACAAAAACTATTTTTTCAATTTCCTTAAGTTTATCATCAACCGTAACTTTGGTTTTGACATTTTTTACAGCTCCCAATAATTTGATTTGAACCCTGTATTTCAGTTTTGATTTTTTTAAATCTTCGGGAACATCTTGTTCTCTTTCCTGCATTGTATTGATGTAATCTTCACCTTCGGTTGAAGCCAACAATCCCGTTGGAACAAACTTGGTGATTCTCCCCAAAGAGGCTTCTTCAGGTGTGGCAAGCTGAATAAGCAGGAATTGACCAAGCTGTGGCCTGTCTTGCATTTCTGCATTATAAGGGGCAACAATTTCTGCTGCAAATTCAAACCCCTTTTCGCTGAAACCTTTAAAGGTTCCCATTAGCTTCGATTTTGAGAATAATTCAGGCATTGCGATATCGTATATTGGTTAAATTTTGTCCCAGGTGTTTCATCCTAAGGATTTTTTCTTTTTCTTCTGGTGTCATATTTTGAGTTATTCCTTCAAATAGAATATCCTGCAGAACTGATATTTCAAGACCATTTACCTTTGCAAAATCGTGTGCTCTTTGAACACACATTGGAAAATCCGGTATAGGAAATCCGGGTTGAGCATCTTGCGTGAGTTGCCCCAAAATTTTATCTACATCACCTGTTTGCCACTCTGCAATATCAACAGGCCATACTGGGTCAAAAGGTCTATCGCCAAACTTTACCAAATACATTTTTCCCATTGCCTGATACCTGTATGTGCCATTCTCATCCGGTTCGCTTGATTCAAAAGTATCAAGCCAAGTACGATCAAAATTATAACAGTCAGCCTCTATATCATCCGGGACCTTGACATAACAAGGATATGGCTTATGTAGAGTACTCTCAAGTTCCAAAGCAACGGCCAGCCTGCTTAAAACAGCGCTTTGTT
>JAEUVI010000176.1 GCA_016787105.1 Chitinophagaceae bacterium
CCAGGTCCTGAAGGAAATGACCGCATCCAGGCCGGCAATTTCACTTTTTACTGCTGGCCCCATCGGATCGCAAATGCCCGAATTATAATAAGCTTCCCCTGAAAAACTAAAATTGGAGACTACCCTGTACAAGCGATCCCCGTCCTTTTCAAACTTATCGAAAGAGAAATGATAGTTTACAAGAAGGTAGATAACTAAAGAGGCGCTGATGCCAATGGAAAGGCCGAGTATATTAATGCCGGTAAATACTTTATTCTTCAGCAATGCCCTTATCGCGGTGATCAAGTGGTTTTTTAGCATAACAGTAGAGGTAGGTGATTACAGTTTAAAAATGCAACACGTATGCCAAGGGTATAAACTATTTTAAATAAACGCATTACGATTAAGTAAAACTGTATGAAATGTACGGAAGCGGACAGTAGCTGTACGGTAAAGATTCAGTCACCAGCTACAATGCTTATTGTTTTTATTCCGTCCTCAAACTCTTCACCGGGTTTGCCACCGCCGCTTTTATCGCCTGTATACTCACCACAAGAATTGTAATCAGTAAAGAGCCGATACCCGCTGCGAAGAAAATCCACCACGATAATCCTGTACGGTATTGATAATTCTGCAGCCAGTTGTGCATGAAATAATAAGACAACGGAACTGCGATGAGAAATGAGATTGCAACAAGTATTACAAAGTCTTTTGATAACAAATTCCATAAATTCAATACGGATGCACCCAATACTTTTCTTACACCTATTTCTTTTGTGCGTTGCTCAGCTACGAATGAAGCGAGGCCAAATAAGCCGAGACAGGAAATAAAGACGGCAAGAGAAGTCATGATGCCGGAAAGTGTGCCGATACGTTCTTCGTTGCCGAATTTTTTAGAGTACTCTTCATCTATAAAACGAAACTCAAAAGCTTGTTCAGGATTATTTTTTTTAAATACTGGTTCTATTTTAGCCAATGCATCAGTCGCACTTATTTCAGGGTTCAGTCTCAGGATGGCCACGTTTTGCTGTTCTGTTACCAGCTCGTAAATGATGGGAATTGATTCCTTATACGGAGATTCCATCACCATATTATTTATAACACCTACTACTCTGTATGGTGTATCCCACCAGGTCATTGTTTCGCCAACTGGTTTTTTAAATCCAATAAACGCGACAGCTGCTTCATTCAAAATAAGGGACGTAGTATCAGTAGCAAAATCTCTTGAAAAATCACGGCCATCTTTGATTTGCCAACCAATTGTTTTTCCATAGTCGTAAGACACGCTGACGGTTTTGAAATCTGTAGAAAGATTTGGATCCTTTCCTTTCCAGCCGAAGCCACTTGTACTATTCCATATTTCGGTGGTAGGGCTTCCGGACTCTGCCATTGATTCTATTGCACCTGATTGTAAAAGTTCGTTTCTTATAGCGTCAAAATGTTTGTGTACTGGCTCGCTGAGTCCTACAGAAATTAATCCATCGCGGGTATATCCGACAGGCCGGTTTTTTGCAAACTGTATTTGCTGGTATACTACAATAGTACCGATAATCAACGTGACAGAAACGGTAAATTGCAATACAACTAATACTTTTCTTGGAAGTGAAGCTGCACGTCCTGCTTTGAAAGTTCCTTTCAGCACTTTTACCGGACGGAACGAAGACAAATAAAAAGCGGGATAACTCCCTGCTGCGAGCCCTGTAAAGAGAATAAAAAATACTGCAGCCATCCAAAATAAAGGATTAGCCCAGAGTATACTCATTTGCTTGTTAGATATTTCATTAAAATATGGCAGCACCAGTTGAACTAATAACAACGATATCGTAAATGCAATAAAAACTGTTAATAACGACTCACTGAAAAACTGAGCGATTAATTGTTTGCGCAGCGAACCTACAGTTTTGCGGATACCTACTTCTTTCGCCCTTTTTTCACTGCGTGCCGTACTCAGGTTCATAAAATTGATACAGGCCAGTAGTAATACAAATACACCGATGATTCCAAACATCCACACATATTGAATGGCGCCACCAACATTCTTTCCGTTTTTGAATTCAGAATATAAATGCCATTGGCTCATCGGGTGAATAAACAGCTCCGGTTTTTTCTTTTTTAACTGATCGTTTACACGCTTTAGTTTTGCATCTTTTATTTTCAAAGAGGCTGTTTTAAAATCAGTATTTTCATTCAACAGGACGAATAGCTGAAAGGCATTCGGTCTCCAGGGGTCATCCATTGTTTTTATCCAATCGGTATTGTTATATAGTAAATCCCAGGGAGCGATAAAGGCTAATTCGGAAAATTCTGAATTGTGCGGAAAGTCTTTATAAACGCCTGTTACTTTTGCATTAAGTTCATTGTCGATCTTCATCATTTTATTAATCGGATCTTCATCGCCAAAGTATGCCTTTGCTGTAGATGCGGAGAGAAATATTGAAGAAGGCTCATCAAGCCCGTTGAGGCCACCCCGGATCATATTCAATGAAAATAGATCGGCTCCACCTTTTTCTAAATAAATGCCGCCTTTTGTTAGTTTTTTATTTTCATAAGCCAGCATATGATCGTTCCAGCCGGATGCCATTACTATTTGTTTGAAATTGCTGCCATAGCCCTGGCGCAATTCATTTGCAAGAGGGTAAGGTACATTGCCCCATGTCTGCACTTCATTGTTATTGGTTACATGCTGCAGTACCCTGCCTATGCGATCATAATTCTTAAAATTCTTATTAAATGACAATTCATCAAACAGCCAGAGGCTGATAAGAATAACAACGGAGATGCCAATGGAAAGACCTGCAATATTTATAATGGAATGCGCTTTGCTTTTTTTCAGGTTGCGCCAGGCGATTTTGAAATAGTTTTTTATCATGGCGTTTGTTTCTATATTTTATATTCTTACTTTAATTGTCGTGA
>JAEUVI010000061.1 GCA_016787105.1 Chitinophagaceae bacterium
TAGCCTTCCATTGTCAGCCGCATAGGTCGTTTCCATCCCTGGAAATTGAAATCAAATCCACCAACAGCCTGCCAGCTTTTTTGTGATTTTACATTTGTGTTTACATTTCCATCGTATCCTCTCAACTCACGATAAAATGGCGGCTGATTGTAAGAACCTGCGGCAACACGAAAAATAATATCGGCATTCCAATCCGGCTTCCAGCTTGCACCCACACGCGGTGAAACAAAAAATTCATTGTTCAATGAATTATAATTGTAACGAACGCCAGCCTGTAATGTGAACGAATGCGATGTGTCGCCCCATGCGATATTATCCTGTATATAACCGGAAGATTTTGTTATTTCTAAATCAGTAGATGATTTCAACACTTTATTTATTTGTAAAACATCAGGGTTAAATGGTAATGAGTAGCCCGCAGAATCCTGGTATTCCCATTCATTCAGTTTATCGGTGATGTAAGTTTTGTTTGCGCCGATTCCCCATTGAATTACATTTTTACCAATGTCATATGATCCTTTATGTGAAATATTCCAATCGGTAATGTTCAGTTTATTTCTTGCATAGTTCAGATTGACGCCAGCACCCAATGGATTTACTATCAAACCAAATGTGGGTTTGCTTTTATCGAAATCTCTTTCTCCGAATAAATAAGCACCTGCTATATCAATATTTTCTTCTTCATTATCTTCAAAACGGGAAGCAAGAAATTTCAATTTCAGTTTTTTATTCACCTGGTTGGTAACAGATACACCCAGCATATTTGTGCTGTATTGATCCCGTTCCTGTCCCTGGAAATAAATATCCAAACCAAGATTGGCCGAGAAATATGGCGAAAAAACGGAAGAAGTCAATTGACTATATTCGGGAACCAGCGTGAATTTGGTGCGGGAAATATTTCCAAGAAATTCAGCCTGCCACTTGTGATTGATTTGATAATTAATCAGTGCCTGGAAGTCGACAGATGAAGGAACATAATTGCCCTGCGTTTCCTGGCTGCTTAATATATTACGATTGGTACGGTTTCGCACGCCGGCGATATAACTCAGTTTTTTATTCGCGGTTATTCCTTCCAGGTGAAAGCCTTGTTCCAGGATACTTACATACGCGGAGCCGCCGAATGTTTTTGGTTTTTTATATTGAATATCGAGCACACTGCTCATTTTATCGCCATACTTCGCCTGGTAGCCACCATTATAAAAATTAATATTGCGAACCATCTCCGGATTAATAAAACTCAATCCTTCCTGCTGCGCATTATTTACGAGGTAAGGACGGAAAACTTCAAAATCATTTACGTAAATCAGGTTTTCATCATAGTTACCACCACGTACATTGTATTGTGAAGTAAGCTCATTGTTGGAGCCGACAAATATTTTAATAAGACTTTCCACACCCATCACAGGAGATGGCAGGTTAATAACACTTTTGGGATTTGGTTTTATCAATCCTGCTTCATTGCGATCCCGTTGATCCTTCACAATTACTTCCTGCAGTACAGTGGCACCGCTTTCCAATCGTATCGTGATTGTTTCCTGTTCATTTTCATTCAGCAAAAAATTCTTTTGTTCTGTCTTATAGCCGGTGTAACTAAATACGAGGGCGAACGATTTTTCTATTGGCACTTTTATACGGAAATAACCGGAATCATTGGTGCTGGTACCGGTTTGCCTTCCAAGTATTACCACTGAAACATGCGATAGGGGAGTTTCATTTTCATCTAACACCTTGCCGGAAACATAAGCAGGTTTTTTTTGGGAAAAAACAAAAACAGACAGCAGGATGCCTATAACAGTGAGAATAAGCTGGTGGGTCAGTTTTTTCATAAGCGAATTGGCGCCAAGATACAAATTGTTTTTCCACAGCTATAACGTTCAAAACCACTATTATAGTTTGGTAAAAGCCGTTTTATTGTCGGCAATCCTATAGTTTCTTCAATTGGGCTATTACAGCCTTGGGGTCATGGGCTTTAAACACAGTACTTCCGGCTACCAGCACATTGGCCCCGGCAGCAATGATATCGCTGGCGTTTTCAACCGTCACGCCGCCGTCTATCACGATATCTACCGGCAGGTTCCAGTTGCTGATAAGTTTTCTTAATTCCCGGATTTTAGTAAGGGAATGTGGAATAAATTCCTGTCCGCCAAAGCCCGGATTTACAGTCATAAGGACAACCTGATCGATGTCCTGAATTATATCTATAAGCGAATTGACAGGCGTGTGCGGATTTATGGCTACCCCTGCTTTCATTCCGAGCGACTTTATCTGTTGTATATTCCGATGCAGGTGCGGGCAGGCTTCTATGTGTACTGTCAGGTGGTCTGCCCCGACTTTCTTAAATGTTTCTGTATACTTTTCTGGCTCAACTATCATCAGGTGTACATCACAGATTTTTTTCGTGGTCTTCCTGATGAATTCAATAATCATCGGGCCAAAACTGATATTAGGCACAAAGCGGCCATCCATCACATCGAGGTGAAACCAGTCAGCCTCACTTTCGTTCAGCATTTTACATGTTTCTTCCAGTTTGAGAAAATCAGCGGCTAATAATGAAGGAGCAACAATGGCCATGCGATGGTATTTGCCGCGCAAGATAAATAAAAAGGAGCCGATTCTTAGGTTTCAGTATCGGGATGAATTAAATATTAAAAATTAGAAACATTTACTGCGCTCGTCACCTACCTGATTTTATCAGCAGAATCCTTCGCTTCGGTCAATGTTTTATCAAAGCCATATGCTCGACGGTAGTTTTCTTTTGCTTCAATTGTTTGTCCAAGAGCCTGCTGGCATTTCCCCATCCAATAATAAGCATCGGCGAATGCGGGTGAAATAGTAGACGCGAGTGTAAATACTTTTAATGCTTCCGCTATCTTTTTCTGTTCAAATAAAGTGCGGCCTTTATCCAGGTAAGCATCCAGAAAATTATAATCATGCTGAATGGCCTGGTTGAAAAATGATATGGCTTTGTCTTTTTCGTTGGTATTGTAATAATAAACTCCTTTGAAATAATAGGGTTCCGCCTGTACACCGCCTGTATCTTTTTTCAGTAGCGAATCGCAGATAGCAAGCGCTTTGGCATTTTTATTCTGTGCATATTTGAATGCGAGTGAGTGGGTCAGTTCTGCATCAAATGGCGCTAACGAATAGGCCCTTTCCAAAGCCGACAAAGAACCCGCACTATCATTTTTTTCCTGCAGTAAATCTGATTTTAATAATAGTGCATCTATTTGTCCCGGTTCTTTTTGAATGATACTGTTACATACAGCCAGGGACTCATCCTTTTTTCCAATTGCATTATATGCCTTTGCCAAATCCAGTGACAGGAAAATGCTATTTGGTATTTTTTTCAATGCGTCATTGATAAATATAACTGCTGAATCAGGTTTGTTTTCCAGCAGCATATTGCTGATATAGGCTGCATATCGCTCGTCATTTTTTAATGACCATGCTTTTTTGAAATCTTCCAGTGCGGGCTCGGTGAGTGTATTCTCCCGCAACAATTTTCCCCTGCGGAAATACAAGTCAGCATTACTTCTGTTTTCTTTTATACTATCTGTAAGTGACGCATAAGGAGCTTGCGAAAGCAGTTCACTATAAGATGAGGTTTGCTCACCGTCATTGCATGACAGGATTACTGAAAACAACAAAGCCCATTGTAGATGTAAAAACCGTTTCATTTGTCAAAACTAATTGTTGTGGTTCATTTATAACTGATTTACTTTTTCATGACAGAATATTGCGTAACTGCAAATATCTTTGCGCCGCTTTTATCAAACTGTATTAAACGCTCTCACATGAAAAAACTTGCTTTTCCTTTATTATTTTTTGCTGCAATAACTGCGGTTGTATCGTTTAAACGGATGCCATCAATTGCGGTTGCAACTTTAGCTCAGGACAACGACACGGTTCATTATCC
>JAEUVI010000074.1 GCA_016787105.1 Chitinophagaceae bacterium
ACAAATACCCTTTATGTAAATGTTCTTTTTACTCATACTTTTTATAAATTCTTACAAAGTATGTACTGTGAATATGCAGAAAAAATATGCCAGTAAATGACAATAGCGTTTACAAACCTTCTTTTTCTTTGCGTGCAGCACGGAGCATTTCACCAAAGTCCATTCCTTTAAGCATGGATGTAACTGTCATGGCGATTCGCTTTGCCTTGGTAGGAGCCGTTTTGGCCTCCATTATCCATTTGCTGTAATAATGCTGGTGAGAAAGTGGCATTTTCTGAAAAGCAGTCATTGCTTTTGGTTCATCTGAAAGGCATTCCAGCAATTCTTTATCTATTTTCAACGCAGATTCGTCTTTTTCCAATTGCACTTTAAGCATAGCACCTTTGCGCTTACCAATACCTTTTCGCATTGCGGCATTCAAAGCCATTATAAAGCTGCCATTGCCCATGGGTAAAAGCGCCACCTGCTTTATCGGGTGGCTATCCAATTTCCCTTTTACACGAAATGATTTCTTATTTCCTGGCTTCAGCTTACCGGCTATATCAGCAGGAATCTCAATGTATGTCCAGCCAGATTTCTCTCCCTTCTCTTCAAACTGATGTATAGTAGTTGTAAATTGAACCATTGTATGTAAGATATACAAAGACGAAATTTAGTTATTTTTTGAAAATACATGAATAGCGAAATGAATGCCCAGGAAAAAATGAAACAAACTGCCGGTGAATATGCTGTAAAATTTATACAGCCCGGCATGATTATCGGCATCGGTACTGGCTCAACTGTTTATTATTTTATAAAGGCATTGAGCAAGAAAGTTGCAGCGGGATTTGAGGTGAAAGGAGTTCCTACATCACGAAAAACAGAGGAGCTCGCAAGGCAGAACGGTATCGCATTGATTGACTTGAATGATGTACCGCTTATTGATCTTGCTATTGACGGGGCCGATGAAGTGGACAGCAACCTGCAATTGATAAAAGGTGGAGGTGGCTCATTGCTACAGGAAAAAATGATTGCTGCCGCATCAAAGCAACTAATCATTATTGCTGATGCAGGTAAAGCTGTTGACAGGCTGGGAAAATTTCCGTTGCCCATAGAGGTTATCCCCTATGGCTGGAAACAAACTGCAAAGCATATTCAGCAACTGAATTGTAATGAAATTGTCCTACGCCAAAAAGAAGGCAATCCTTTCATAAGCGATCATGGTCATTATATCCTCGATTGTCATTTTGATAAAATTGACAATGCAGCCTTGCTTTCGCAACAACTCAATGCTATTCCCGGTGTGGTTGAGAATGGCTTGTTTATTAATATGGCTTCAATTGCTGTGTTTGGCAACGAAGACGGAACAGTAAGATTGGCAGAAAAATAAAAAAGCCGGTTTTTAACAACCGGCCCTTCGTAACTATACAAAGCAGGACTATTTCAAAACTATGTCGGCACTGTAACCAAGATAACTTACCGTCATTATCTTATCACAGTTACCATTACCCCATGATAATGTGAATTTGGGATAGTTTCCGATTTTCACATCATAAGAACCGGAAGCCGGATAAAAAATATGTTCTGCCGCACAGGATCCTTTGAATATAACCGGTGTTGTAATATCAACACTATACACCTGGCCTTCCTTATTCGTACCAATTGTATTACCGGTAATTGTTGTTGTATTATCAGCAAAATCCCTCAGATTTTCGCCAAGGTCTATTACAAAATTCCTTGCGTAGGTAGTTAGCTTATGTGTTTTACCATCATTGAATAAAAATGTAAAGTCAGATGTTGTTAAGTTAAAGCTTACAGTTGTAGCTGTATGTGCTATTTCACTCTGAACAAAGCTGCCATTCAGCGTTACCGTATCTATTGTTTTATAATTTACAAATTCAAAAGAACGGGAAGTAGCATGGATGTAGTTAGCCCCGGTATAGGTAATAATAATTTTACCGCTGCGGTTACGTCCGCTTACAGGACTTGTGCAGCCGCTTCCAAAGTCAACTGTTATTTTTTTCAAATCAGCATTGGCGGTTACCGACACACAACTTGCAGGGCGCAAATCTGCGTTGCCATCTTCTGTTCCATCTGCCGCGTCCATTGCAGAAAGTATTCCATCCGTTACCTGGTCATCAGACACAGATACCTGTACAGAAGTAGACACTTCACTGCCAGACTGTTTGCTGGTGGAAGATTCATCTTTTTTGCAGGAAATAATAATAGTGGTAGTTACAAAAAAAAGAAGGACACTGGCTTTAAGTATTTTCATAAGTTTTATGCTTTGGGGTTCGGAATGCTCTTTAAGAAACCTCAACATACAACGTACATACCTATATTATATTTTCAATAAACGTATGGAGTTTTACGATGAAAAATACGGGTGTGTTTTACTATAAATGAATAAAGGCAATTGAACGAGTCAATTGCCTTTATCAAAATGTCTTTTGCAGAAAATTTATTCCAGTCCAAACATTCCCTTGTTCAGTTGCTGCAGTATCTGCGTTTTATATTCCGCCGGCACCAGCAATGAAATATTATGCGGGCTGCCACCATACGACACCATGCGCACAGGCACTTTTAAAATAGACTCAAACAGTTTCTTTACAATGTTTGATGTTTGGGCTATTTCATGACCCACTACAGAAATGATGGTTTGATTTTCATCTACCTCTACCGTTCCAAACGGTTCCAGTTCTTTCAGGATGCTTTTTAAGTTCGTCGCGTTATCTATCGTTAATGATACAGCAACTTCTGATGTAGTCACCATATCAACCGGCGTTTTGTATTTTTCAAATACTTCAAAAGTCTTTCTCAGAAAACCATATGCAAGCAACATGCGACTGCTCTTGATACGGATAGCGATGATATTATCTTTTGCCGCTACCGCTTTCACCCCCACTCCATCTGCCTGCTGCGTTATCAATGTTCCTTTCGCTTCGGGCTGCATAGTATTCAGCAGTTTCACTGGTATTTTATATTGCTGCGCCGGCCATATAGATGCAGGGTGCAGGATCTTTGCGCCGAAATAAGCCAGCTCAGCCGCTTCATCAAAACTCAATTGCTCCACCGGTACAGTCTTCTTTACCATACGCGGATCATTATTGTGCATGCCATCTATATCTGTCCATATTTCACAAACAGATGCTTCAATAGCTGCTGCTACCAGCGATGCGGTGTAGTCACTTCCGCCACGTTTCAGGTTATCTACTTCACCCCTTGCATTGCGGCAGATATAGCCCTGCGTAACAAATATTTTTTTATCATTGTTCTGCTGCAGCAGTTGTGTCAGCTTCACTTTGATGCTTCCTATCTGTGGTTCATCATTCACATCAATACTCATAAACTCCAATGCAGGAAGCAAAACATGGCTGATTCCTTTCTCTTCAAGATATATTGCAAACAATTTTGTAGACAGCAATTCTCCCTGCGCCAGTATGTCCTTGCTCAAAGCCTCGCTGAATGAAATGCGAAGAATGATATTCAGAAATTCAAAATGCTCTGCAATCACAGATTTCGCCTTTGCCACTTGCGCTGGTTTGCTCACCAGTTTTGAAATGAAATCCTGGTAATGCGCTTCCAGTTTATCAATCGCTTGCCTGGCAGCGGAACGTTCACCTTTTGATATAAAATCACCTATTTCTACAAGTGCATTGGTAGTACCTGATAATGCGGATAAAACAACAATAACAGGTTCGGTCTCTTTTGTTACCAACCCGGCAATATGATGCATCCGTTCCGGTTTTCCCACACTGGTACCACCAAACTTCATTATTTTCATATACACGTTTTTAAAGGAGTGCAAAGATAGTGGCTGGCTGCATATTAATTACGGTTTGTAAAAGATTATGTACCCGGCTTTTGTGCTACTATTGAACGTCTGTTGCGTCGCACTCTTATACGTTCAGTTCTATATTGAACATTTTATAACAGGCAGCATAAAATCAGCGTCTTTTTTAAAGATTTTCAAAAAATATTTTCATCTGTTGTCCGGAACTGAAAAACCACTTCGTCATCAGGATGAATCAACATATTTAAAAAATCAAAAAAAAT
>JAEUVI010000117.1 GCA_016787105.1 Chitinophagaceae bacterium
CAGCCTGTAAAGGCGTAAAACCGGCCTTTCATCAAATTAACAGGCCCTATCCGGGTGCCGACCTGTATATTCATTGCCGGAAAATTATCCTGAAAACAGGAACAAACAATCTTTAATTGTGTTGTTCGTTTATTGTTATTTTCCCGTTTTAATAAACGCCCAAAAGCAAAACTTTCATATTTCAAGTATTAATTTTAACCAAAGCACTCAACATGAAAATCAGTAAACGAATTTACACATTACTCGCCTTAACCGTTTTCGTAGCTCTCGGTATTGCATTTACCAAACCCGATGACGGTTACAAAAACCTTAAAATACTTAACAAAAATATCAGCCATGAAGAACTGGGTAAAGTGATGCATGGGTTTAATGATGCTTTGGGTGTAAAATGCGACTTCTGCCATGCCCCTTCAAAAACACCCGGCGAGCACCTCGATTTTGCCAGCGATGAAAAAGGAGAAAAGAAAATAGCCCGTGAAATGATGAAGATGACCAATAAGATCAACAAAAAATTTTTTCATGGCAAAACCAAGCTGGGCGATAAAGACGCGGTAATGGCAGTAGTTTGTGCCACCTGTCATCATGGATCACCCCATCCTGAGTTTGAAAAAGAAGAACAACAACAAAAGCAATAACTATTTGTTTTAATACAATTACCTGTTTGTAAAAAGAGGCTGTCTCAAAAGTCGGGATAGCCTCTTTTTTATTTCACAAAACAGATAGCTGGGTTTTCATTAGATTAAATAAATTACATCCTATTCTATCTTAAAAATTTCTATGAGCAACACACTTTACGACTTCGGAATGATTGGCCTGGGTACTATGGGAAGAAATTTACTACTCAACCTCGCTGATCATGGATTTTCAGTTATCGGTTTTGATAAAGATATTTCCAAAGGGGCTACCCTTGAAGCTGCCGCTACAGCAGGCACAACAGTAAAAGGTGTAAGCACACTGGCTGAAATGGTGCAGCAATTAAAGCGGCCGCGTAAGATGATGATGCTGGTACCCGCAGGTAGTGTGGTAGATAGCGTTATCGAAGATCTATTGCCTTTGCTGGAGAAGGGAGATATAGTTATTGATGGAGGCAACTCACATTTTACTGATACGCTGAGGCGTATTACTTATTTACAAGATAAAGGGATTCATTTTATGGGCATCGGTGTTTCAGGAGGTGAGCAGGGAGCACGGACAGGGCCCAGCATCATGCCGGGCGGCGATATTGCTGCATGGAAAGAAATGAAACCTTTACTGGAAGCTGTATCCGCCAAAGTAAACGATGAGCCCTGTGTGGCTTATATGGGCAAAGGCGCGGCAGGCCATTATGTAAAAATGGTACATAACGGTATCGAATACGCCATTATGCAACTTATCAGCGAGGTATATGATATACTGAAATATCATGTCGGCCTTAGTAATGATGAACTGCATACTGTTTTTAAAACATGGAACGAAGGTGAGCTGCAATCATTTCTTATAGAAATAACAGCGGAAATCTTTTTAAAAGAAGATGATCTAACAAAGAACCGGCTTGTAGATATGATTTATGACAAGGCTGGTTCAAAAGGCACTGGTAAATGGACTTCGCAGGATGCTATGAACCTGCCGGTATCTATTCCAACAATTGATGCCGCTGTTGCCATGCGTACATTATCAGGATTTAAAGATGAGCGTACAGCTGCGGCCGCATTATACAAACCAACAATTAAAACAATTACAGAAGGAAAAGAAAAAATAATTCAACTGGCACATGATGCATTGTATTGCGCTATTATCATATCCTATGCGCAGGGCTTATCCATGTTGCACAAAGCATCTTCTGAATTGCAAATGGATATACCCTTGAAAGATGTTGTGCGCATCTGGCGTGGTGGTTGTATTATCCGCTCATCTTTACTGGAAATATTTACTGCTGCTTATAAGCGTGATGCAATGCTGGCGAATATTTTATTGAATAAAAAAGTAGCGGCAATTGTAAAGAAAAAGCAAGGCAACCTGAGGAAGTTCATACAAAAAAGCATAGCTGTAAAAATACCGGTAACAGCTTTATCAACAGCGCTTGGTTATTTTGATGCGTATTGCCGGGAAAGAATGCCCACCAACCTGATACAAGCCCAGCGTGATTTATTTGGTGCTCATACATATCAGCGTACAGATAAGGAGGGAACCTTCCATACAGAATGGTAAAACGATTTTTATAAATCTCATTAATTCATTTATTACAACAGTACAGATAACAATGGCAAGTAAAAAGAACCTCGTACCAACCATACTCTTCATATTCGGTGGCAGTGGCGATTTGACAAACAGGAAATTGGTTCCTGCATTATACAATCTATACCTGGAAAATTATTTACCGGAAAAATTTGTCATCATTGGTGTGGGCCGCACCACCTTTGCCTCTGACGATGAATACAGGGGAAAACTACTGGAAGGTGTAAAACAATTTTCACGTACAAAAAAAGAAATAGATGAACAATGGGGAGATTTTTCGAAGAACATTACTTATCATGAACTTGATTTAACTGCTGATGAAACCTATTCGCATATCACTTCCTGGATAAATGATAAAGCCAAAGAATGGAATGTAAAGCCGATTGTTATTTTCTACCTGGCAGTGGCCCCGCAATTAGCCCCTGCTATCGCAACAAAATTATCAGAGCAAAAGCTATGTATTGATTCGGAATCAACAAGAATGGTTTTTGAGAAACCATTTGGGCATGATCTGCAAAGTGCCCGCGAGCTTAACCAGATATTGGGCAAAATGTTTAAAGAAGATCAGATTTACCGCATCGATCATTATCTCGGAAAAGAAACCGTTCAGAATATTCTTGCATTTCGATTTGCCAATACTTTGTTTGAGCCTGTCTGGAATTGCAATTATATAGATCATGTACAAATAACCGCCGCAGAAGCTGTTGGTGTAGAAGATCGCGGAGGATATTATGAACAGGCCGGCGCATTGAGGGATATGGTGCAGAACCATATTCTGCAATTGCTATGTATGATTGCCATGGAAGCCCCAACTTCATTTGATGCAAATGAAATAAGAAATAAAAAGGTAGATGTATTAAATGCCATCCGGAAAATTAATCCCGAAGATGTACATGCCAATACGGTAAGAGGGCAATACTCATCAGGTTGGATAAAAGGAAAAGAAGTGGTGGGGTACAGGCAGGAAAAAAATGTAAACCCGCAATCATCTGTAGAAACTTTTGTTGCTGCTAAATTTTATATAGATAACTGGCGCTGGCAAAATGTACCATTCTATATCCGTACGGGTAAATATATGCA
>JAEUVI010000164.1 GCA_016787105.1 Chitinophagaceae bacterium
ATGAAGTATTAAACAGCATTCACCCGCACCCTACTATCAGTGAAAGTGTAAAAGACGCAATTGAAGTAGCCTACGGTGAAGCTATACATCTTTAATTTTTTTAAACTGAACAGGTAAAGGGCTGTGGTAATACCGCGGCCCTTTTTAATTATAAAATATCTACAACAACAGTTCCGTTATATGCAGCAGAATTCATCTTTTTATTCTCTTAATTTTATATTTAGCTTAGTGAAAGCATGAAGTGTGTAATCTTATCCATAATTTTTTCTTTTTATCTGCAGTCAGCCTGTGCCCAGGACAAAAGATTGGATCCTGAAATAACAATCAAATGGACACCAACAGCTTTATTGTTAGGAAATGTATCTGTTCAGGGTGAATATGGCTTTGGCAGAAAATCATCTCTCACCGCAAAAATAGGGGTACCATTAGAGAAGAAATATAGCCGTCGTTTTAACGATCAGGATATTGATTTGAACATGAAAGCATTTTCTTTCATGGCAGGTTACCGGCAGTATTTATCAAAGCAAAAATTGAAAGGGTTATATCTTGAACCTTATTTCAAATATGTACACAACCTGACTGACGGGCTTGGTGAAACAACACTCGACAATGAGCCTGTTACGCTCGATTTTACCAATACTTACAACGCATTTGGAATCGGTGCACAATTGGGCGCTCAGTTTATTATTGCAAAACGATTTGTGATTGACTTCTTTTTCCTCGGTCCCGAATTAAATACCGCGACAAATAATTTCCGTGCGATAGACTCACAGGGATCTGATAAATGGAATAATATAGAAGGCAGGCAAGCTGAAGCAGACATCAAAGATTTTCTCAACCAGTTTCCCTTTATAAAAAACCGTGTAGATGTACGTGTAGACAATGAAAATAAAACAGTAAACGCCGACTTTAAAGGTTGGGTCGGCGGTATACGTTGTGGCGTTTCTTTTGGAATCGCTTTCTGATCTTTTGTTTAGTTAGCAAATACTTTTTTCAGAATATCGGTTGTACGTGCGAGTGGGTCTTTCCTTATTTTCTTTTCCTCCTCACCTACCTTATAAAATATTCCCGCAAGGCCCCTTTCAGTTACGTAAGCTACCAGGTCTGTATTTACTTTTTCATTGCTGAATTTATTATAAGTAGTAAAAACAGTATTCCAGTATTTTGTAGCATCTACTTTTTCCAAAGACTTTTCAATAATCGGTCTGAATGCTTCGGTGAGAGCAATGGTTGTTTTTTCTTTCAGGTAATTGGTTGCAGCAATATCATTTCCCTGCAGAATACCAAGTGCATCAGAAATGCTCATTTGCTTTATCGCGTTAATAAAAATCGGCGCCGCGCTTTTCGAAGCATCTTCCGCTGCGCGGTTCATGGAAAGAATTGCGTTATCAACTTGTTTGCCCATTCCTACACTGCGCAATGTTTTTTCTACTTTTTTTGCTTCTTCGGGCATTAATATTTTCACAAATGCATCTTTGAAAAATCCATCTGCCAATGATAATTTTTCTGTTCCTTTTGTAGCTCCTACTTCCAGCGCCTGCTTCAATCCGGCTACGATTTCATCAGTACTGAGACCGCTACCGCTTTTACCGGTAACACTACCAATTGCTTTATCCAAACCACTTTTACCAGTAGAGTCTTTTTTGAGAAGACCTTTCAAACCCTGTGCATGTAAAACCGAAAGCGAAAGAGTAAAAATTGTTATCAGGAGTACAGACTTTTTCATGTGTCATTTTTATTATAGATTCAAAAATAATACCGCTAAACTTAAAGCTCCGTTAAAAGGGTATCTTTGCTCTTATAAACGGCTCTGTCTATGATCAGCGTATGGGAACAGGAAACTTTTTATGCCCCACAGGATATAATTATAATCGGAAGCGGCTTTGCAGGCTTATGGTCAGCATTTTATCTAAAAAAAAGAAATCCTAAACTTAAGATAACAATTGTTGAACGGGGAATCATTCCTACGGGTGCCAGTACACGTAATGCAGGCTTTGCCTGCTTTGGCAGCCTAACAGAATTGCTGGCCGACGAGCAAAAGATGGGAACAGATAAGATGCTGCAATTGGTAGAAATGCGCTACAAAGGCTTAGAAAGAATACAAAAGACATTTAGTAAAAAAGAAATAGACATGGAATTGTGTGGCGGCTACGAATTATTCCCGGCCGATGAAGAATATCTCGAAGATGATTTGCGCGAACAGGTATCTTATCTCAATCACCTGCTTAAGCCAATTGTACAAAAAAGAACATATACAGCAGCAGATAAAACAATCAGCAGATTTGGTTTCAATAACATAACACATCTTATACAAAATAACCTGGAAGGCTACCTGCATTCCGGCAAACTCACCCAGGTTTTATTGCGAGCCGTACAATCAATGGGTGTACAGGTATTGAATGGAACTGAAATAAAGAAGTTTGAAAAAACAGGTTCATATATTCAACTGGAAACAAACCAACCGTTTACATTATCCGCAAAGCAATTATTGGTTTGTGTAAATGGCTTTGCAAAACAATTGTTGCCAGGCTTAGACATTGAACCCGCAAGAGGGCAAGTATTGGTAACATCCGCAATAAAAAATCTGCCGTGGAAAGGAACCTTTCATTATAAACAAGGTTTTTATTATTTCAGAAATTTAGGAAACCGCGTATTGCTTGGCGGTGCAAGGAACATTGCGATTGAAGAAGAAAAAACATATTCGCAGGCAATAACAGATCGCATACAAAATGAACTGGAAAAATTTCTGCAGGAAGTTATTCTGCCTGGTAAAAAGTTTTCCATTGAATACAGGTGGAGTGGTACGATGGGGATGGGACAGGAAAAACTACCAATACTACAAGAGCTGTCTCCCAATATATTTTGTTGTATACGAATGAATGGAATGGGTGTAGCATTGGCTCCATTGCTTGGAGAAAAAGCAGCGAAGATGATGACTTCCTGAGCTGTATGATCTTCAGTCGCTATTCTACTCAGACAAAAATTTGAATTTAATAGTTAGCTGACATACAGGTTGATAAATAAGGAACAAATGTTGTTCACCACAGTAGTACATAAGCCTAATCGAAGAACAATCCCGAAAACGGGCTGCTATCGTTTTCGGGTCGCCTTTTTTGTCGAAGTTCCCAATACATTTCGGGAATTCTTTTTTGGCGAAGCAAAAAAGAAACAAATGAACCATATGTGCTTTGTGAAAATATCAACAATAGTAATTCTTAACGAATGTTATAATCTGATAAATTTCGTTGAGAACTTTTCTCCCTCTTTTTTACCACGGATAAAATAGATACCCGGTTTCCATTGAGCAGTATATATTTTCTCAATTTTAGAAGAAATGGTTAGTTGATGCACAAGCTGCCCCGAAGCATTTATTATGATCAACTCTTTACCAATCCAACGGGCATCATAGCGTAAATCAAGTGTCAGTTCATCATTTACAGGATTGGGATATACCTGCGGATATAACCATTGAGGTGCATCATCAGGCAATGGAATATTTTGCGACCAGGGCGCACCCAATGCTTTTGAAGAAAGAATTGAATTACGATAACCTCCCAGTTCAAACAAAACACGCATACGATCCTTCTGCCCTTTTGTAAAAAGATTGGTACAGGGATCGTCAGTAAAATCCATAAAGTTCATATACATATCCCCCGCTTCCGAGTTATTGCAACTTACACGTACTCCGGTTGGACATCCGGGCGTATAAGTTGTTTGCTTTGGCGTGTCGGCCACATTATCATCTCCGCAATCAGCATCGCCCCATAGGTGACGCAATCCCAGCCAATGCCCGATTTCATGTACAGCAGTGCGCCCTTTGCTATAAGAACCACCATCATCCAGGTTATTTACTGCTAAAAGACTAAGCACAATACCATCGTTTTTTAAATCATCGCCTGGAGTGGTCCCATATCCAAGTAAATCGCTGAGATTGCATATCCATATATTCAGATAGTAACGTGCATCCCACGCATTCGTTCCATAAGTTGCCGAGCTTTTCACCTTGTCATCCATAGTCCATTTTTTTATCGGTGAATAAACCCGCTCAATTCCTGTAGTAGCCCGGCCAAGCGGATCAGTTTTTGCCAGTTCAAATTCTATATTGCAGTCTGCGGCTTTTGATTTAAACGCGGCAGGTGTATTTACTGTATCACTGTTGGCTTTGCGATAATCCCTGTTGAGTGCTGCTATTTGTTTGTGAATAGTTTCATCTGGTAAGTTTTCTTCAGGAAAATGATAGACAACATGTACAACAACAGGAATCTTTATAACCGCCTCAGCAGGCCGTTGATTAGCGGTTATGCTATTTTTATTTAACCGAGAAAGAATAAAATTGTCAATACGTTGCTTTTGGTTTGCAATATTCAGATTTGCATTCTGTTGCCGCTGATATTCCGCAGTTGCACATTTTTTTTGTGCGAATAAAACAATATTACCTGCTGCAATAAAAAATGAAATCAATATAACGATTCGCATATTAATACTACCATTAAAATCAAGAATAGTTATGGCATTCAGCAGTATTGGAAAGCGGTAATCAAAGGTGGCTGTGTTCCGGGTGGCGTTTCTTAAAAAGAAAGGATTAAAAGAAGGTATCAGTAGAATGTAAATGTATGCATTTTAGAACCATTGACCGAATATAACCGGAAGACATTTTTCCTTATTTCAATTGGATTTAACAGTGACAATATTCGTAAAACTCCGAACTCTCCTATTTTTGCAAATCCTGAAACTTATTTATGCTCAGAAAAGTATCCGCTGCTGTTATTGCACTCGCATTGGCTGTCTCATTAGTAGTTTATGCCCTGTACAATAAACCGGACATCAGCAATAATAACCCGCCGGCCGTAACCTATCCCGCCCCTGCTGTACTCAGTTATTCCATCCATAATACTTACCCGCATGATACCGGTTCTTTCACCCAGGGATTGATTATTTACAACAACAAACTATACGAAGGCACCGGTGAAAATGGTCATTCACGATTGATGGAAGTGGATTTAAAAACCGGTAAAGCGATAAGACAAATAAGCCTTGATCAAAAATATTTCGGTGAAGGGATTACAATACTTCGTGATACAGTTTATCAACTGACCTGGCAAAACAAAGTTGTGTTTGTTTATACACTGAAAGATTTTAAAAAGATAAAAGAATATCCAATCAATACAGAAGGATGGGGCATTACCAACGATGGCAAGAATTTAATCGTTAGTGATGGTACCAGCAACCTGTACTTTTATGACCCGTCAACTTTCAAACTTATCCGTACGCAGGGTGTAACGGATGCGGGCAATCTTGCTTACAACATCAATGAACTGGAATACATTGATGGCTATGTATACGCCAATCAATGGCAGTTACCGTATATCTACAAAATAGATCCGGACAACGGGCAGGTAATGGCAAAAGCGGATCTGAATGAAATATGGAACCGTATCAAGATAAAAGATGCACAGGCAGATGTACCGAATGGAATCGCTTATGACAGTGCAACGAAGAAAATTTATATCACCGGAAAATTGTGGCCGGAATTGTATGAGATAGAATTCGGGAAATAACTATCTTGAAATAATATAAATCACCGAACTGCATTTTCTCACATTCATCATCGCTTTAAAGTTTGAAATAAATCCGGTGAATCCCGCCCCAATCCAGTTAGTTTTTCCGTTTTTATATTTACTGCTCAGCAGGCTTACATAAAAACTATCAAAACAAATTGGTTTGCAGGCAAGCAATTTCAATCCATGCTTCACCACCAGCGTTTCTATTGACTTTTGAGAAAAATGATATAAATGTCTCGGCACATCATAACCGTCCCAGTATTCGCCATATGAAGCGGCATCGCTGCTTGTATAGTTGGGCACCGCGATTATTAAACGGCCATTTGCTGTCAAAAGTTTTTTTAACTGCGTGATATATTCCTGCAATGAGTGTACATGCTCCAGCACATGCCACATAGTAATTGC
>JAEUVI010000198.1 GCA_016787105.1 Chitinophagaceae bacterium
GAGTAAGCCTTTTGCCAGTAGATAATCTCCGACGAGTACAGATACCTTATTTTTCCAAAGAGCATATACTGAGAAAAATCCCCTGCGTTCAAGGGAGTCGTCAACCACATCATCATGAACAAGAGTAGCTGTATGTAATAATTCAACAAGAGAGGCAGCGCGATAGGTCGTTTCCGTTATTTCGCCGCAAAGCTTTGCCGACAAAAACACAAACATTGGCCTCAACTGTTTACCCTTTCTCTTTACAACATAACGCATTATGCGATCGAGCATTGGCACGTGGCTGCGGGTAGCATCTTTAAACTTGCTTTCAAAGATTTTAAGCTCACTTTCTATACCGCTAACAGGTAACTGCATGTGGAAAAATACAGCAATATAACATTGGAAAATAAAATTTTAAAAAATTGACATATTACCAGGGTTTAAAATATTGGGGTAATTATCCGGGTAAAATAGGTCGGAATTAACATAAAAATTTGGTAATTAATGGTCAAATCATATTTTTGCGTTTAATTAGGACAATGTTTTCATAAAATTTAATCCTCAGTTATGGCAAGCAAAAAGTACTCACTTCTGGCAGGTTTTCTTTGCCTGTTGGCGTCGATTGGCTTCTCCCAAATGGGTTCGAGTTACGACGTTAAAGATTCTTCAGTTATCCCTTCAAAACGAATGCCTCAGCATACAGAGTTTTTGAATGGTACTTATAATTTCCCTGCTAAACCCCGCAATCAATGGGAAGTAGGTGTTAAAGTTGGTGCATTCACAGTTAGTGGTGATGTGCCTTCTGTATTTCCTACACCAGGTTTTGGTTTGCATGTAAGAAAAGCATTTGGATATGTGTTTTCAATGAGACTTGAATACATGTATGGTATTGGAAAAGGATTAAGCTGGTTACCAGCAGAAAACTATGCAAAAAACTCTGCATGGAATACTAAAAACAATGCTCCTGTTATTGATGTAAATGGCGGCCCTCTTGGCGGAACCCTTGGCCCGATATCAGCAGGCAATCCTTTAGAGCCTATTTACTACAACTACAAAACACAAACTCAGGATCTTTCACTCCAAGGTGTTTTTACATTGAATAATATTCGTTTCCATAAATCTAAAACCGGTATTAACCTTTACGGATTTGCTGGTATTGGAGGAAGTGTTTATGATACTAAAGTAAATGCTTTGAATGGCTCAACTCCATATGATTTTTCAGGTATCAACGGAGGCCAGTACAAAAACCGGAAAGATACAAGGAAGGCCTTAAGAGATTTATTGGATGACTCATACGAAACCCCGGCTCAAAATCAGGGCGACCGTCGTCCAAAATTGTTTGGTAATACTTTCAAACCTTCTGGAACAATCGGGGTAGGTCTTGCATTTAAATTAAGCAAGAGATTGAATCTGGCTATCGAAGATCGTCACACATTTATAAAAGATGATTTGCTGGATGGTCAGCAGTGGCAGGAGCACTCTTACGGAGATGCTGTATTGACAAGTGATTTCGATTCTTATAACTATGCAAGCGTAGGTTTAAATATTAATCTTGGTGGAAAAGCAGTTGAACCGCTTTGGTGGCTCAACCCATTGGATTATGCATACAGCGAAATCCGCAATCCACGTCTTATGCGCCTTCCAAAACCAGTATTGCCTGATAGCGATGGTGATGGAGTTACAGACCAGTTCGACCAGGAGCAAACTCCACAAGGCTGCCCTGTTGATACTCATGGTGTAAGCCGCGATTCAGATGGCGATGGTGTACCTGATTGTAAGGATAAAGAACTGGTTACACCTACTTATTGCCAGCCTGTTGATGCTGACGGTGTTGGTAAATGTCCATGCCCAGATTCAACATGTTTCGAAGGCCTCAGATTTAAAAATGATTGCTCACAAAGTTTGGGTGCATTACCAAGTGTAACATTCAAACAAGGTTCAATCAGAATAAGTGATGATGCGAAAGGTTTACTTGCAAGCATCGGCGCTCGCCTCCGCAATAGCCCTGAATGTAAAGTGGTTGTAGTTGGATACTGCTCTTCTAATAAGAGAGAACAGCAATTAAGCTGGGATCGTGTAAATGCAATCATCAACTATATGGTTGAGAAGGAAGGATTGAGCATTGACCGCTTTATCTTCTCTTACGGCCAGGATGGTGGCGATTGTAATACAGTTGATATGCGTGCTGCTGCTTCTGGAGAAGAAGGACCGAACACCGTACCGGCTCCTCACCCGAACCTGAGGAAAAACAAATAGGGATTACTTTTTGCTGATAGAAAACAAGCCCTCCTGTAACCAGGAGGGTTTTTTTATAATCCACTCTTTATCAAAATCTTAACGCTTATTAGTTGGAAGCTTGTCTTTTTTGAGGAATTTTTGCCTATTCCGCTTAACTTTGCACCCCTTTATGCGAATACTCTTTCTTTTTATAGCTATTGTATCACTGGCTGGTTGTAATGGAATTAACAAGATCCTGAAAAATCCTGATCCTAATTTCAAACTGCGGATGGCTGAGCAGTATTATGTGAAAAAGAAGTATACGCTTGCCCAGCAGGTATTTGAAGATGTAATGCCTTATTTTAAAACGGGCAAGGAGTTTGAAGATATTTATTATAAATACGCTTACTGCGCTTATTACCAGAAAGACTACACAAACGCTGAAAATCTATTTAAGACATTCCTGGAAATTTTTCCAAACAGTACCCGCTCAGAAGAAATAGATTATATGCGTGCTTATTGCTTTTTTAAACAATCTCCAAAACCTGAGCTCGATCAGACAAATACTATCAAGGCAATGGGCATGATGCAGATTTTTATTAATACTCATCCCGGCTCGGAACGTAATAAGGAGGCTGCGGAAATCATTGAAACATGTCGCGGCAAGCTGGAAAGAAAAGAGTATTTAAGTGCCCAGCTATACTATGATATATCACAGTATCGGGCGGCAGGAGTTGCTTTTTCCACGCTTTTTAATGCTTACCCCGAATCCGTAAACGCGGATGAATACAAATTGATGGTTATAAAATCGTACTTTCGGTTTGCAGAAATGAGCATTGAGGAAAAAAAGGCAGAACGGTTTGAACAGGTTATTACTGAGTGTCACGATTTTATAGACCGCTTTCCGGAAAGTAAACTGG
>JAEUVI010000218.1 GCA_016787105.1 Chitinophagaceae bacterium
CCAATGTTTCATTCGGGAAAAAGAAAGTTTTATTTCCTTTTGTAATATTTACTGCTACTACAGGTGGTTCATTGCCAGCTTTCAGTTCAATGGTTTTGCTGTTAGCTTCTCCTTTTGTATCCGTTACGGTTAATGTCGCGCTATAATTACCTGGTTTATCCAATGTTATTGAAGCATCGGGTTCGGTAAAAGTTTTAACGGTTGTATTGCCTGAAACAATTTTCCATTCATATTTCAGGCCATCTTTATCGTATTTATCAAAGTCAACTGTTCCTTTTGAAGAAAGATTAACTGTAAAAGGAACAGCGCCGGCTGTTTTATCAGCATTGGCCATTACATTGGGTTTACGATTACCCGCATTGTATTCAATACGTATCAATGCAGAGTTATCATTGCCGCGAAACCAGGAAGAACCATATTCCAGTATATAGAGATCGCCATCGGGGCCAAACTTCATGTCAATAGCACTGCTGAAATTTTCGTTTGGTAAAAATCGCTCCATCGATTTATAATTACCTTCTTCATCCATAGATATGGACATGATCCACCCACGCATAAAATCTGTTGCCAGCCATTTTCCTTCATAGTAATCCGGGAAAGGACGTTTGGCATTTTTAAAATCAGCTTTGCGGAAAACCGGCCCGCCTGTTGCACTTCTTCCGGAACTGCCGATTAGTTTGAATGTATCTGATGCAGCATAAGGATACCATATAAAAGCTTTTTGTGCGGGAGGTAACTCTTTTAACCCTGTATTATTTCTCGAATTATTTACCGGGTGTGCAGGATCAAATGCTTTGTAAAAATTTGTATCAACATAATTGTGCTGTACATAAGGTAAGTTGTCCCCGATAAAATAAGGCCAGCCGAAGAAACCAGCTTTGCGTGCCTGGTTAAGCTCATCATATCCGCGAGGGCCAAACTTTGTATCAACTGAAGCATCAGGGCCTACTTCACCCCAGTAAATAAAACCTGTTTTACTATCAACAGATACACGCCATGGGTTTCGGTTACCCATTACATATATCTCTGGTCTTGTTTTAGCAGTTCCTTTCGGGAATAGGTTACCATCAGGTATAGTATAGCTTCCGTCATCTTCCGGGTGTATTCGGATGATTTTTCCACGCAAGTCATTTGTATTGCCTGCAGAGCGTTGATCATCCCAGCTTTCACGTCCTTCCCTTTCATCCAGGTCAGAAGTGCCTGAAACAGGATTGGCGGTATTGTTACCGATTGTTAAGTATAAATTACCGGATTGATCAAAGGCCATTCCGCCTCCGGTATGGCAACAAACTTCCCGCTGTGTTGGTACTTCCATTATTATTTTTTTGGAAGCTGGATATAACGAATCTCCATGCAATTCCCAACGGGCAAGTACATGTTTTGTATCTGTAGGGTCAGCGTAATACAAATAGATCCAGTGGTTCTCATCAAATTTTGGATGTAACACAATTCCCATCAAACCTTCTTCGGCTTCACTTACTACACCTTCTTTACTCGTGTACTTTGTGTTCACGGGAATAGTTGCAATTAGTTTGACTGCTTTGGTAATCGTATTATACGATTTCAGACCACCTTTTCTTTCAATTATCAAAACCCGGCCGTCTTTTGTAAAATCCATTTCCATTGGTTCGTCAAACCCTTCGGAAAGAACAACCTTTGTAAAGCGGTTTTCTTCCGGAACCTCGTTGCTCGCTATGGCCGCGGTATCCGGTTGTTTACAGGAAACAATAAAAATTGCAAGAGTGAAAAAAAGAAGATTGGCTGTAAATTTCAGCAGTCGCAGTGTTTGTGTTGGCATATCAGATGAATTAATAATGAATCGTTTCTAAAAGGTACGTTTCAATTTTCATTTGACAGATGTATATATTGCAGGTAAGGTTATTAAAAAAATGGAAGCAACAAAAGTTGCTTCCCAGACTAACTGTATTTATTCATTAACACCCAGAACCGGCAGTAGACACTGCCGGTTTCTGTCGCTAGTCATATCGTTTACAATGAGCTTACAATCTTTTACTGCATTCCCTGCATACCGTTCTGCATGCCTTCACCCTGGCTCTTCATGTTCTGGCGTTTGAATAATGACATATCCATTTTACCAAAACGATAAGTAAAGTTCAGACGGATAATCTGCGGATTGTTCAGTCTGTAATAATTCTGAACAAAGCCATCGCCTGATGAATACTGGTCAGATTTACGGCTCCTGAAAATATCGTTTACACTTAATGTTACTGCCGCTGCATTATTTTTCAGGAATGTTTTCTTGAACGCGATATCTACACCATAGAATGGCCTGATATAACCCTGCGATGAACTTTGTGCTTGTGAGGGCGGGCCGAATCCCTGGCTGTTATTAATTGGCAGGTTTGTTTTGCTTTGATAATCTCCGGATAACTGAATTGTAAAATTCTTCGGCAACTTGAAGTTGTTATTTATTTTTCCAAACACACTCCACAGCGCATCCTGCGAATTACCGGAAATATTATCCGTATTGATTTTAGAATTATACAGATTGATATTTGTAGTTAGATCCCACCATTTTTTAAGCGTATTTACAGATGTAAACTCCGCACCATATGCATCGCTCGAATTAGCATTGATAAAAGTACTGATATACGCTTCGCCTCCGGTTACGGGATTTATTCCTTTGCTCAGGAACCTTGTTATCAGGTTATCTGTATGCTTATAATAAGCTGAGATCAGCAAAGTATTGTTCGCTTTAAATGTTTTGCCGTAAGAAACCTCACCGGAATATGTAAATTCAGGTACCAGGTCAGGATTACCCTTAGTGATATTAAGATTGTCTGTATAATCCGTATAAGGTATCATCTGGAAAAAATTCGGGCGATTTATACGACGTGTAACACTGAGTTGTAATTCCTGGTTCTTTTTCAGCTTCTGGCTCAGGAAAATAGAAGGGAACAAGCTGATTGGATAGCTATTGCTGAATTTTTCACCCGTATTCAATAGTGTACCAGTATAGCTGGAGCTTTCCGCACGCAGGCCGATCTTATAACCAAAATTCTTTTTTATAGAGCTTGAAAAAGAAGCATAAGCCGCGTATACATTATTTGTGTTTTTGTAATTGGTAGTTGCTGAAACAATGGTATCAAACTTTGTTTGACCGGGATATTGAATAAAATTTTCATTGTCATTCAATATGCTGTTTATCTGCGCACGTAAACCCGTTTCAAGTTTTGCTTTTTCAGAAATTGGTTTTACATAATCTGTCTGTATAGTGAAGAATTTGTTTTTGCCATCACTTACATTTTTCTGTATCATACTACCGGTTGTATTACCAGAGCCGTCAAAGTAGTTGGTTGTATAAAGTCCGTCGCCTTTATTCTTACCGTTGAAATAGTTCAGGTCTATTGTCCATTCTTCACCGGGCCTTGTAAAATTGTGCTTAATGCCAAACTGGCCACCTGTAGCATTGAACTCGCGTTCAGATTCAGATAGGCGGTTGCTCATCATGCTTTTTACATTTCCGTTGAAAACACTGTCGGTAGTAATATCCATTGTTTCATTAGGCCTGAATTTTCCATGTACTTTTATACCAGCGAGTGAAATAGTGGTACGGTTGGTGATAAAATAGTCAACACCGACGCGGCCAAACAAAAACCCACCTTTTGTCTTATTAATATTTTGCTGCAGAATATTTGTGAGTGAAGTATCCGTAAAATTATTTCTTGTAGTAGTGCCGGTAGAGCGGTTTCTCATCTGGTTCGTCATCAATGCTGCGGAAAAATTAAATTTATCCTGCCTTAAATTAAAGTTGCCACCACCATTAAATCCGCCACGGCTATCAATACCCGCCATCACATTACCATTGTAGCCGGTTTTTTTGTTTTTCTTCAAAACGATATTTAATATACCGGCATTGCCGCCCGATGCATCAAACTTGGCAGAAGGATTTGTTATTACTTCCACGCTTTCAATTGCATCTGCAGGTATCTGGTCGAGTGATAAGGTTGTAGGCCGCCCGTCAATATAAATTTGCGGGGCTGCATTGCGAAGTTTTACATTACCATCTATGTCTACCTGTACAGAAGGTACATTTTTCATTACATCCACTGCTGTACCACCTGCTGACACAAGATTCTTATCTACATTAAAAGTTTTTTTATCGATATCCATTGTCATCAATGGTTTATTGGCAGTTACAACCACGCCCTGCAATTGTTTTACATCCGGTTGAAGTTTTATGTTGCCTAAATCTTTGTCAATTGCATTGAGTGCTTTGCTCATTTGGTCAGAAGCATCAGCATTCGCTTTTGGTGCGCCACCGCCAGCCGGCATTTTCATCTGGAAAGAAACTTCCTGTTCGTAAGGAGTGTACCCGGTAGCGGAAATTTTCAATTTCAATTTACCAAACATTGGCAGCTCACTCAGGCTGAATTCCCCATTCGCCTTTGTGGTCATTCCTTTGAAAAGAATTTCTTTTGTCTTTTTTGTATTAGCGTCATATTTGCTTTGCAGAAGTATAATGGATGCATCACCGATAGCTTTACCGGCACTATCAACTACCTTACCATATACATGGCCGATATTAGCTTGCTGGCCGCCGGCAGCTCCTCCAGGCATTTGAGCAGAAGCCATCAGGGAAGCCAGTAGTACATAAGCGGCGAGTAAAATCTTTTTCATAAAATTTAATTACAGGCACAAAAGTATTTTCGGAAAATATTCTTACAAGCCAAATGAGACGAGGGGGAAAAATGTAGCGACGAAAGGAAAAAGACGGTCTGGGTTCAAAACAGGTATTTGGAAATGATGTGGGAGACCGGCTGAATAACAACTGTTTATGCCGTAAAATAAAAACTGCCCCGTTATAAATAACGAAGCAGTTTTTAAAATGATAAGAAAGCCCGTTTATTTAGGCATTTCAAAAATTTTCGGGTCGATATCTTTATTGAATTCTACTTTTTTAATAGTAGCAGAAAATGAAAACTGGCCGCCGAAATCAGTATCCAGTTTATAAGGCATCACATACCCATTATCACTTTTTTTGTGGTCAGAAAAGCTTACAGTTATTTCAACTGGCTGGCCCATCATATCTCCTTGTTTAGAAGATTTAGCGATGTAATAAGTTTTGCTGTCTATATAGTAGGTAGTTACGGATTTATCTGCGTTGGTAAGTACAATTTTATATAAATCACCTTCTTTACCCGCCAATTCTGCCTTTGCTCCGTTGGCAGCGTAGTCTAACAGTTCGCCACCAATATAAATCTGGCTTCGTGCTGCTTTATATTGCTCGTCTGTCATTGCTTCCGGTCCACCGCCCATTGGAGGAGTTGACCAACCGCCTTTTTCATTTAAAGCCTGTATGATTTTGTTGCCGTTAAATTCTGTTTCACTTTTGAAACCTTTACCATTTAAAATCGTAATAACAACAGGCGCTTCATTGCCCATTATTTCAGCTACACTTTCCATATACATCGATTTTATCTTACTGATTTTATCTTTTCCGCCAATTGCGTCGATATGTTTGGCTATTATTTCATCAGCAGTTTGTGCAAATGAAGATGCTGATATAAAAACAGCAGTGAGTGCGAGCAGGCTAAGTTTGAGAAGTTTCATTTTTTGGAACGTTTTAATTTTTATAAAAGTAAGTAAATAGTTTTTTGTGCAGAGAAAGAGACAAATTTAGAGCCAAAGGTTGCTTCAACCAGCTTTTCCTGTAAGATTTCCGATAGCGTCGCGGTAGTTGTCGCTGATGGGCAATTCCATATTGCCGATAAAAACACTGCTTTTCCGGACAGCAGTTATATGCTCTTTGGATACGATAAATGATTTGTGAATACGGATAAAATCTGATGCCGGTAGCTCTTCTTCCATTGATTTCATACTCATACGGGTGATAACAGGTTTTGAAGAACTTTTCAGGTTTATTTTGATATAGTCTTTCAGCCCTTCTATCCAGGTAATATCGGATACTATCACCTTCAGTAAACTGTAATCAACGTTTACAAATATATACCCCGGATTACCCGCTGTAGCTGTAGTCGTTTTATTTCTCAGTTGAAATAGTTCCCATGCTTTATTGCAGGCACGGATAAACCGCTCCAGCGATACCGGCTTTACAAGGTAGTCTACCACATCCAGGTTGTATCCTTCCAGGGCGTATTTTTCATAGGCGGTTACCAATATTGCCATTGGCTTTTGCGTAAGGCTTTGTAAAAATTGTAAACCGGTAAGCCCCGGCATCTGTATATCGAGGAAAATAAGATCAACAGCCTGCTCCTGCAGCACTTTCATTGCTTCTATCGGGTTGCTGCACTTGGCCACGAGCTGCATGTAGGGTACTTTACTGATATTATCTTCCAGCAGTTCCAGTGCGAGTGGCTCATCATCTATGGCAAGGCAGCGGAGCATCAATGCAAGTTAAGTTGAAGTGACACAGAAAACCACCCGCCAGTTTTATTTATAAGCAATGTATGGTTGTTATTATATAATAAATTTAAACGCCTTTTTACATTTGTGAGACCGATACCGGAAGTTTTATCTTTTATTTCTTCTGAATCGTTATTGAATTTATTGCGTACTGTAAAATAAAGGATATTGTTTTTTGCTTTCAGTTCAATATCAATCTGTGCGTTTTCAATAAAGCCGGTTCCATGTTTAATGGCATTTTCTACAAATGGAATCAGCAGCATCGGCTCTATTTCATAGTGTTTGTCAGTTTCATTGAGAGAAACATTAAAACACACATTTTTTCCGAAGCGCTGTTTTTGTAAATCAATATAGCTCTGCAGGTATTCTGTCTCTTTTTCCAGCGGTACTTTTTCTTCATCCGCCTCATAAATCATATACCGCATAAGTGAGGAGAGCTTGATAAGCGATGGCTCCAGTTGATCCGATTGTTTGCGGGCAAGCGCTACCATATTATTTAAAACATTAAACATAAAGTGAGGGCTTACCTGCGAGCGCAGTAATGACAATTCCGTTTTCAGGTTTTCTGTTTCTTTTTCCTTTGCCAGCCGGTCGGTTTGTGATTTATCAATAATAAGCCGGTATGCAATACTAGATGCAAGGAAAAAAAGGAAAATAAAAAAGTTGAAGAGGATATGACCTCTCACAGAAAAATGTTCAGGCTTTCTTAACGTAGTAAATATTAATCCCTCTAATGTAGCAATGACGGAAAAGCATATCAGTACCGAAAGAATGTATTGCCAGTATTTGTTTTTGGAAATAAAACGCGGCACCAGCAAAAAAGCATTAAAGTAGAAAAAAGCAATCCATACTGCATTTCCCAATATGTAATTAAGCACTGAGTAAACCGCATCTGCTTCTTCCTTCGGTTGTGGCTTATCACCACTGTCTACGCGCCTGAGAAGAAATGGCAACGAAAAAAAGATAATCCATACCGCGGCATGAAGCGATACAGTCAGCCATTTTTTTGAATACCATGAATTTTTCACGGCAGCAAGTTAAGGACTTGTTTACGATATTAACAGGCAGTTCATAAATGTTGCGACGAAGGCTTTTTTTTTCGCTACGAAAGTATTTCCTGGCTCTTTTTATAGGCTGTAAGCCATCACTATAGAAATGCAAAACCGGCTTGAAAACCAGCTTCTTTGAAACCTGCATCCTTTTTTTGAAAAACAAATGACTTAATTAGATGCAGTAGAGAGAAAGCTGAACGCATCAGATGGATTGATTTCTCATTACCGGTATAAAGAAGATTCATACCGCCTCAACAAAGCTGGATAATAACGGGGCAGTTTTCCACAGACATACAGTTAAGCCTTTAAGCGAAATACCATCAGCGGGTGGGAGAGTATGCGTTTTTTAAATAAGTGTATAAATGACATTTTATTAAAAATTTCTTTAACTTTAATTTTTCGTCAACAGCAAACTATAAAATAATGTTACTGTGTTTAACCGGTTCAGTAAGAGTTGTAAATGTCTCCGACCAATGATCGCAGCCAACATCCGGGCCGGTTTTTTTATTTTCCGTATTCAACATAAAACGATTGCTAAATGAAACTCCGCTTATTTGTTTTTGTTATTTGTGTTGCCACACTCACTTCTTATTCTCAAACAAACTCTTCGGTTATTGTAAAAGTCAACCAGCCTGTTGCACAAATACCACCAACACTCTGGGGTGTTTTCTTCGAGGATATCAACTTCGGCGCGGATGGCGGCATTTATGCTGAGCTGGTAAAAAACAGATCGTTTGAATTTTTCAAACCAATGATGGGCTGGACAGTGCAGCAAAAAAAATTTACAGAAGGGGCGATACAGGTATTACATCGCCAGGGTACGAATTTATCCAACCCACGTTTTTTACGTATTGCGTTGAATAAAGCGGTGAAGGGCGATATCGGAATTACCAATGAAGGTTTTCGTGGCATGGGAATTAAAAAAGATTTGAGATACGATTTTTCAGTTTTATTTCAAACTGCAGGAAATGATATCAAACTGTACCTTGAATTATTGAATGCGAAGAATGAAATTATCGGTAGTTCATCAATGAACCTGAAAGCAGGTACAAATGATTGGCAAAAACAAAGTGTCGGTTTCGTAGCAAATGCTACAGATCCAAAAGCAAAATTAAATATATGGTTTGAGGGAAACGGAACTGTTGACCTGGATATGATCTCATTATTTCCCGAAGATACCTGGAAGAAGCGGCCCGGTGGTATGCGTGCAGATATGATACAGTTGCTGGCTGATATGAAACCCGGCTTTATTCGTTTTCCCGGTGGATGTATTGTTGAAGGCTTCGATTTGTCGCAGCGGTATCAGTGGAAGAAAACTATCGGCCCGGTTGAAGACAGGCAATTAGGTATTAACCGCTGGAATTTTGAATTTGCACATCGGCCTGCACCGGATTATTTTCAAACATTTGGTTTGGGTTTCTTCGAATACTTTCAACTGGCAGAAGATATCGGCGCTGAGCCATTACCGATATTGAATTGTGGTATGGCTTGCCAGTTCAATTCTTCTGAACTGGTACCTGTGGGAGAGCTGGATCCTTATGTACAGGATGCATTGGACTTAATAGAATTTGCCAATGGAGACGTGAATACAACATGGGGAAAGCAAAGAGCAGCACTGGGACATCCTGCCCCATTCAATTTAAAAATGCTGGGTATTGGAAACGAAAACTGGGGACCACAATACCTGGAGCGTTTAAAAGTTTTTACCAAAGCAATTAAAGAAAAATATCCTGCTATACGATTAGTAAATAGTTCGGGTACAGGTCCTGATGGTGATCGATTTGACCTGCTCAATTCCGAATTACGGAAAATGAATGCGGATATTATTGATGAGCATTATTACCGTTCACCGGAATGGTTTTTACAAAATGCAGCACGCTATGATAACTATGATCGCAATGGACCAAAAATATTTGCTGGTGAATATGCCGCCCATGCGGATAAAACCGTAAGTCCTGAGAACAAGAACAATTGGTATGCTGCACTTTCTGAAGCAGCATTTATGACAGGATTGGAAAGAAATGCCGGCGTTGTTTCGATGGCTTCTTACGCGCCATTGTTTGCGCATGCAGAAGGCTGGCAATGGACACCGGATTTGATATGGGTTGATAATTTACATGCATACGGTTCTCCCAATTACCAGGTGCAGAAATTGTATTCATTAAATAAAGGCACAAGTGTAGTGCCAGCTTTACGAAACAATTTGCCTTTGAGCGGCCAGGATAGTTTATACCTGTCAGCTGTTATTGATGCAGGAACGAAAGAAGTGATTATTAAAGTAGCGAATGTTTCAGCAAAGGCACAAAACGTCAATATAGAAGTAGCAGGAGCGAAAAAAATAGGTGGAAGTGCAACAGTAATGGTAATGAAAAGCGATGATTTAAAAGCGGTCAATTCTTTCGACAACCCGGATAAGATTTCACCACAACAAACAACTTTGCCGCTGAAAGGAAAAAACCTGCAACTACCGCTGGCAGCTTATTCTTTCAACGTGGTAAAAATAAAAATCTGATTTACCCGCAAAGTCTTTCTTAATTTGGCAGGTATATATATAACAATGCGAAAAGAGATTTGTCTTTTTGTTATCACTGTTTTATTCTGCCAGGTTTGTTTTGCACAGCTGATTACTAAAAATGTAAAAACAGTTTTGTTTCTGGGTAATAGTATTACCTGGCAGGGAAATTATGTAAATGATATCGAAGCATATTTCCGGTTTAAAAATCCCGGGCAGGATATTGAATTTATTAACGTGGGTTTGCCAAGCGAAACAGTTTCCGGCCTTTCTGAGGAAGGGCATGCGAATGGTGAGTTTCCAAGACCGGATTTGCATGAGCGGCTTGCGAGAATATTGCAACAGGTAAAGCCTGATTTGGTATTTGCTTCCTATGGTATGAATGATGGGATCTATTTACCATTTGACAGTACACGTTTCAAAAAATTCAAGGATGGCATTTTATGGCTGCATGATGAAGTAATAAGGGCCGGTGCGGATATTATTCATATTACAGCAGCAGACTATGACGAAGTAAGAGGGAAAAGCAAAGGCTATACTGTGGTGCTGGATATTTACAGTGACTGGCTGCTCAGCCTTCGGCAATCAAGGCAATGGGAAGTGATAGATGTTCATTACCCGATGAAAAAATACCTGCAGGCCCACAGGCAGGCAGATGCGAAATTCGGAATGGATGCTTTTGCATTGGCAGAAGATGGGGTACATCCGGGCGAAACGGGACATTGGATTATGGCAAGGGAAATATTAGTGTACATTGGTTATAAAGAAATAGAAAAAAGCCCTTCTGTATTGCAGGCATTGAAGCAAACGTCCGATCCAATAAAATTAATAAAGCTGGTAACAGAACGTCAGAATATGCTACGTGACGCATGGCTCAGCGCTACAAAACATTTGCGCCCGGGTTTGCCAACAGGTTTGCCATTGAATGAAGCACAGGCAAAGGCCGCTGAAATACTTAAAGAAATAAAATCGTTGATTGAAAAGAAGTAATTAACCAGTGGTGGAACTTCTTGCAATCAGGGTAGAAGGAATAACTATATTCTCTTTTTTCAGGCTCACATTTTTTTTCTCCAGTTTGCGAAATAAAAGTTTAGCAGCGGTCTTCCCCATGTCAAAGGCGGGCTGTGTAATAGTTGTCAGCGATGGATTTAATATGGAGGCAGTAACAAGATTAGAGAAGCAAATAACTTTTATATCTTTTGGTATATTCAGTTTCAATAGTTCGCAGGCTTTGTATACAGGCGCCGTTAGTTTTTCTACAGAGGCTATAATTGCATCGGGACGGTTTTTCTGCTGCAGCAATTTTTTTATTACCGTATAATTTTTTTTCGCATCATCCGGGCAATACACAATCATTTTTTTATCCGCAGGTATTTTATAATCCTGGTGTGCCTGCAGGTATCCTTCCAGCCGTTTATTGCTGATAGACAGGCTGTAGGATATACTAAGAAATGCAATCCGCCTGCATTGCTTTTTTAATAAATGTTCTGCCGCTCTATACCCGCTTTCAAAATCATCGGTTGTTATCTTGGCTGTATCCACATCATCACACACACGGTCAAAGAAAATCAACGGAATGCCATCAGCTATCAAGTCATTGATATGATCACTCTTGATAGTTTCCCTTGATACGGATATAAGCACACCATCTACACGGCCTCCCCGAAATTGCTGAAGGATATTTTTTTCGTTTTCAAAACTTTCGTGTGAAAGATAAATGAGAACATGATACCCTTTTTCTTTTGCTACTGATTCAATACCGTTAATCGCCAGCGAGAAAAAACTATCCGCTACTTCAGGTATCACTACACCAATGGTTTTGCTTTTTTTACCACGCAGGCTGCTGGCATAAGGATGTGGTATATAATTAAATTTTGCGGCAGCATCCAGTACGATCTTTTTTGTTTTTGCACTTATCTCATGGCTATCGTGCAATGCTTTCGAAATGGTGGAAATAGACAGCTTCAATTCACGGGCCAGTTCTTTAATATTTACACTTTTCATCGGCTAAAAACTACTTGTTGGTATTATTATTTAAGTGTAATAAGCACTGTAAGAGTATGAACAAATAATAACGAAAACGGTTTCGTAAATAAAGCTAAGTCATTATGCAAAAAGTAGTTTAAAAAACTTCAATTTAGAGTCAGCTAATTCTGTTTGCCATGTCTGCACAAAAAATTTTTACACCAGAAGAAATAAGCCCTTTAGCCAGTCTTGATCATTGGGAAGATGCGGTGCTGGAACGTTATCCTGACCCCGATAGCATTGCTACTTCAAAATCAACGGAAGAATACCGGAACTACGATGACCCGGCAAGGGATACTGTAAAAGAATTTTACAGGCTGAACCATACTTTCCAGACTTACGATTTTGTTCAAGATAAAAGAAATAACTATTTACAATTTAATAAAAAGGAAATGCCGGTATGGGATGCATTTCAATTTTTAAATCAATTAGTAGATGATTCAGATCCTGATACGGACCTGGATCAGTTTCAACATTTACTGCAAACTTCTGAAGCAATACGGCGGGACGGCCACCCGGACTGGATGGTACTTACAGGCCTCATGCATGATATGGGAAAAGTGCTTTGCCTCTTTGGCGAGCCCCAATGGGCTGTAGTGGGCGATACATTCCCGGTAGGCTGTCCTTATTCAAACAAAGTTGTGTACCCGGAATTTTTTAAGAACAATCCTGATTTTTCTAATCCTGAGTATCAAACACAATACGGTGTATATAAAAAAGGTTGTGGCCTGCGCAATGTAACCATGTCATGGGGCCATGATGAATATGTATACCAGATGATGAAGGATCATATTCCTGAAAGTGGATTATATATGTTGCGCTATCATTCCTTTTATGCATGGCACCGCGAGGGAGAATATGATTACCTGCTTGATGATCATGACAGGGAAATGCTGAAATGGGTTAAGCTCTTCAATCCATATGATTTATACTCAAAGAATCCGGAACCACCAGATTGGACAAAACTGAGGCCTTATTATGAAGATCTTGTGGCCAAATATCTTCCTGCTACGCTTAAATTTTAAAATAAGAAAATATTTTAGTGTGGCACAGCTTTCTTTCGGGTGTAAATAACTCTTTCTTATATTTTGAAACTGATTGTTGTTTAAATTTAAAGCCGGTTTTATACCGGCTTCTTTTTTTAATTAAGAGATATGAAAAGATTTACAGTATTTACTTTCCTTTTTGTTACATGTTTTACAATCAATGCGCAACAAATAAAATATTCAACAGCTAGTGCGCATTCGCATAATGATTATGAACAAAAGGCGCCTTTCTGGACTGCATGGCAAAGTGGTTTTGGCTCGATTGAAGCGGATATTTTTTTAGATAATCATGAACTGATAGTAGCTCATGATATAAAGCAGGTGCAACTGCACCGTACACTCGATTCGCTTTACCTGTTGCCGCTCCAGGAATGTTTAAAGATAAATAAGGGAAATATATATGCGGATAGTAAAAAGGTATTGCAATTGATGATTGATATAAAAACAGAAGCAACGCCTACTTTGAATAAGCTTGTTGAAAAATTGAATGGATATTCATCTCTTATAAATGCTTCTTCTCTGAGAATTGTTATTTCAGGAAACCGGCCTTCACCAGCAGACTTTAAAAACTGGCCTTCATGGATTTTGTTTGATGGTGAACTGCAGAAGGATTATAATAGTACTGAGTTGGAGAAAGTTGAAATGATTAGTGATAATTATCGTAATTACTCATCATGGGATGGGAAAGGAAAATTACCAGAGAAGGATAAGCAGGTTTTGCTGGATAAAATAAAAAAGGTACATGAACTGGGGAAAAAAATCCGGTTCTGGAATGCGCCGGATAATACAAATAGCTGGTACAATTTCGCATCACTGGGTATTGATTATATTAACACAGATCGCATTGAAGGGCTTTTTTATTTTTTCACGCAATGGCCGAATCGCATGTATGTTGCTGCTGCAAATTATACGCCTTATAAGACACAATGGAGAAATGATGGGATGGATAAGCCGGTAAAGAATGTTATTATACTTATAGGTGATGGTACCGGCCTCGCGCAATGGTATGCCGGGTATACAGCCAACAGTGCAGCATTGAATGTTTTTAACATGAAGCATATCGGACTTTCTAAAACAAGTTCCTATGACAACTACATAACAGACTCCGCGCCTGGTGCTACAGCTTTCTCTTCCGGTACCAAAACAAATAACCGGTCGGTTGGAGTAGATAATACCGGGGCTAAACTTGTTTTACTACCAGATATTATTGCGCAGAAGAAAATGAAAACAGCTATTGTTACAAGTGGGGAATTTCAGGATGCAACACCTGCATCATTTTATGCTCATCGCAGGGATCGGAAAGATTATAAAGGCATGCTGGAAGATTTGACGACTGCGAGAGTGGATATTATAATGGGTGCCTGCGATTTGAGTAAAACAGATAGTATCGCTTCAGTGCTCAGAAAAAAATTTACCGTTGTTGGTTCTGTAAATGAAGTAAATAAAAAAACAAAACTGCCATTGATAGTAGCTGATGCTACTGCTGATTTATCCATGCTGGATGGAAGAAAAGAATGGGCGCAAAAAGCTTTTCAGTCATCAATAGATTTACTTACACAGGATAAAAATGGTTTTTTGCTGATGCTGGAAGGAGCGCAGATAGATCATGGCGGCCATGGTAACAATTTGCCTTATGCTGTTTCTGAATTATTAGACTTTGATCAGGTAATTGGCAAAGCAATGGAGTTTGCCGATAGTAATGGTGAAACATTAGTTATTGTAACCGGCGATCATGAAACAGGAGGATTAACATTAACCGGTGGAGATTACAATGCTGGCTATATTAATGGACAGTTTTCGACACAAGGGCATACTGCAATTCCGGTTCCCGTTTTCGCATATGGGCCGCAGTCGCAACTATTTAATGGGGTTTATGAAAATACAGATATTTTTTTCCGGATATTGAAAGCGTTAAAACTGAAATAATGAATTTCAGGTTGTATTAAAACAGAGGTAAGCGTTCATATATAATCGCATCTGTTTGTGGTTTTATCTTTTGTATAGTAAGATAATATTTTATGGCGCTTAGACCTTAAGGGTACGTTATTATAACCCACCCTTTCACCGGAGGGGATTAAAAGTCCAATTGATATTAAAGCAAGTTCTGCAGATATAAACAGCGTTTTAAGAACTATAAAACTTTATTCCTTCTAATACACCGATAGACAGTTGGTGTTTTGTGAAATAAACAAATTTGCTTTTTTTAAGTTCTTCCAGTTCGGGGCTGTAATTCGCTACTACTATTCCTTTGGTTTTTCCGGTTAGCATATCTTTGTCATTGCCACTATTACCAGCGGTAATAATCTGCTCGAGTGGCATTTTCCATTTATAGCTAAGATAACGGACTGCATTTCCTTTGCTGGCACGGAAAGGAAGTATATCAAGATATTTATTTTCAGTTAATAAAATTTTTGCCCGTAGTTTACGATCGTCCAGGAATTTATACAAATCGGCCAACGCATCTTCATCAAATTGTTCGTCAACATAAAAACTCAGCTTGAACTTCCATTGAGCATCTGCTTCCTGTAATTTCAGATTTGGAAATTTTAAAAGCGATTTTTCCAGTTCATCACGTCTCCACTGATAGTCAATATGACTTTCCCATCCATTATCTGGTATCAGCTTATCTGTATAGTATATTTCGGAACCTGCCGAACAAATTAAAATGTCCGGGTATGGCATGTCATAAAAAGCAAAAGCTTTTTTAGCCAACTCCCTGTTTCGGCCGCTGGCAACGCCGAATACAACGCTATCCTTATTCTTAATAATCCATTCTTTCAGTTCTGGTAAGCCATCTGTACGTTTGTTATCAACCAATGTACCATCGAGGTCTGTGATGATAAAGTGTTTTGCTTTTGTTAGTTTTTTTCCATAGGCTGCGTTGTATCCATTTACGGAGCCCGTTGTTTCTTTTTCTTTATAAAGTTCATCCACAATTTTCAGGTATTGATCAGCGTGAGATTTCCACGAATAAAGCTGATCAGTGCCGATAATTCCATTGGAAGAATACTTGCCCCACAATGGTTGGTCAGCAATAACCTTTTTCAATGCTTCAGCAATTGCTTTCGGATCTTCCACATCGAGAAGTAGCCCGTTATTGCATTGTTCAATTATCTCTTTTGGTCCACCGGTTGGTGAAGCGATTACAGGTAATCCACAAGCCGCTGCCTCAACGATCGTCAATCCAAAATTTTCACCGGGGGTTGCATTTACAAATACTCCTTTTTTCCTTGCCGCAAGGCGATAGATTTCCGGTACTTCTAAAGTAGGATCATTTTTTTTGGGTATTGCCATTTTTCCGTAGAGATCATATTTGTCAAGTAATAATAGGAGGTTGGTTAATATCCCCTTTTCCTCTTCCGGCATTTGAGTTATATCTTTTCTTACGCCTGCAAAAATGGCAAGGTTGGCCATAGCCTGCAATTCTTTATCCTGTCCATAAGACTGGATTATTGCTTCAAAGTTTTTACGTTTATCAGCGCGGCCAATTGAAAGTATTAATGGTTTAGCGGGGTTAAATAAAAATCTGTCTATATCTGCATTTACCCTGTAAACAATTTGTTCCTGTTCTATTGACATTTTGTATGAGGGCATATCAAACCGGTAAAACGGATAAAACAAATCAGTATTTACACCCGGTGGAACAACTTTGAACTTGGCAGGATTATAATTTTGGTATAAGCTGTATTGACTTTCTATAATATGTTTTGTGCTTACAAGAATAGTATCAGCAGTTTTTAATACGTCTTCTTCAACATCTATGCGACGCTTCATGTTGAACTTCTCATTGATCTTCTCCGACGTTAATCCCTGTTGTAAAAGAATATTCTTTTTGTTTAGTCCCAGCGAATGACCTGTAGCTATAAATGGTACTCCATAGATTTCACTGATTTGACCTGCTATATAGTTGCCATCAGCATAATGGCCATGTACTATATCTGGAAAATCATCTTGCTTTTCAATAAACCGGATTGTTTTATCAACAAACTCATCGAGATAATCCCATAATGATTCTTTTTGCCGATAGGAATTGCCACCACAAGCTATCCGCACTATGCGGGCTTTATTATTCACAACTTCAATTTCCTTGTCATATGCAGATGAAACTCTTTTGTCAGCAATTTTTCTGGTAAAAAGATCTACCTTTCTAACAGCAGGATGTTGAGAAAGACTTTCTAATAATTCGAGAACATATTTTACCTGTCCTCCAGTATCTTTATCACGGCCAATCTCAGGATTTGAAAAACGAATAAGACCATGTGGGCTGAATAATTGAATATAATATTCTCGCATTAATAAACGTTTGGTAAATCGAAAAGTGCAAATTTACCGATTACATAAGTAAACGAGTGAAGGCTGACATTAAAATAAGATTAGAACAATATGTATTCAGGTTCAGGATTTAATGATTGGGAAATAGGAGACATTACCGTTATTATTCATAATGGTTTTTATCATCTTTTTCATTTGATTATTCCTAATCATGATTACATAGCGCATGCCGTTTCGAAAGATGGACTTTCGTGGAAAAGAATCAACAATGCCTTATTCGTTGGTCATCCCGGTGAGTGGGATGATGATATGCTTTGGACAATGCATGTTTGCGAGGTTAATGGAAAATTCGAAATGTATTATACCGGATTGCAGCGTAAGGATAGAGGAGTTATTTCAAAAATTGGTTATGCAGAATCGTTGAATTTGATTGATTGGGAGAAAAAAAGCAAAGGCATATTTCCAATTGGCCCTAAAGGAATATACTACGAGACAATTGAAACAAATCCCCGCAAATGGTTAAGCTTCCGGGATCCTTTTCGCTTTGAACATAAAGGCGAAGTTTATCTTTTGGTGGATGCCCGTATTTTATCAGGTCCGGTATCAAGACGCGGGTGTGTTGGTGTAGTAAAAATTACTAATGATATAGTTGAGCTGATGCCACCTTTGGTAAACCCTATGGTTTATGACGATATTGAATGTCCATGTGTGTTTGAGCTGGATAACCGTTTTTATTTACTTGGCTCTATCCGTGAAGATATCAAAGTGCGGTATTGGTTTGCCCCGGATTTTCTGGGTGAGTATCATTCCTTTCATAATGATGTAATACTTCCGCAAGGGAATTATGCGGCAAGAATAGTTAAAGATGGAGAACATCTTTTAGTCTACAATTTCTTTTATGCATATGGAAAGATAGATGCGCTACGGGTACTTCCTCCACCAAAGGAATTAACAACTGATAAAGAAGGACGGTTATTATTAAAGTCTTATTACCGTTGGGAAAAAATGGTGAAAAGGTTTGTACTTCAAAACCAGTTTGATAAACCTACAGCTCTTTTTAATAATCCCACTGCGACTTTCGCAATGGATGGAGATAAGTGGATTTGCGGCTCGCGAAGCGGATATGAAATATTTTGTTTCCAGAAGCTTGCTGAAAATTTTATTTGGGAAGGTCTGTTAGCGGTAGAGGGCATGGGTAAATTTGGCCTTGTGACTGACATGGATGATAAGGGTAATGGATATTTTATTTCATTCAATGTAAGAAACAGGCAGGTTCAGATACGGGCATGGGGCTTTAACCCAATGAACAACAAACAAAACTTTATCTTCAATGATGTGCAATCTGGTTTTTTTTCATCAGTGAATGAAAATTCTTTTCGTTTTCGTTTGATCAGAT
>JAEUVI010000326.1 GCA_016787105.1 Chitinophagaceae bacterium
TTACTACATATCCAAAAATTTGTTGAAGACGATGGTGATGCCTATACGGGAATAGGATTGCCTGGAGGTAGCTGGAAACCTGTTTCAGATGCCGATAATGGGGCCAGGGTATTTATCCAGACCGGAAGTAAAATGAATGAAGGATCTTTTCCTGATGAGGATGAAACTCCGTTTTAAGGAACTGGTCAGAACTAAGACTAACAGGATTGTTTGAATTATAAAGAAAAAGGGAATAGTCTTTTGTTCACTCAGTTTTGCTGATCTTTATGCTATTACTTAAAAAAATAATTATCCTTATTTGTTCCTAATTGTTTAATCAGGAAAATCTTAGTTCTCAATTGGCCCTTCCTTTCTTTTATACTGATAATTTTAACTCCTCGCAAAAAGCAATACTGCTGGATGAAGATACTTCGCGGCATGTGGTACAGGTATTGCGGATGAAGAAAGGCGAGTTGTTAAATCTAACAGACGGTAAAGGACATCTGCTTACAACTGAAATAACAGGCGAACATAAAAAACACTGCGAAGTTGTAGTAACAGAAATGAAGTTTGTTCCATCGCCAATAAGAAAAATATCGATCGGTTTATCTCTTATTAAAAACAACAGCCGCTTTGAATGGTTCCTGGAAAAAGCTACGGAAACAGGAGTAGATGAAATAATACCATTGATCTGTGAAAGAACAGAAAAGCAAAAATTTCGTAGCGATCGCCTCAAAAATATTCTGATAAGTGCTATGCTGCAATCGCAGCAATGCTGGTTGCCGGTTTTACATGAGCCTGTTCAGTTTAAAACCGCAGTTGAAAATGCGAAGCAACAGCAAAAGTTTATCGGGCATTGCATTGAGGAAGAAAAACAAAACCTTCCTGATGTAATAAATGAAGCAATGAGTTCGCAGTTGATATTGATTGGGCCTGAAGGTGATTTCTCCAAAAGTGAAATTGATTTTGCATTGCAGCACCATTTTATTCCTGTTGCCTTGGGAAATACAAGGTTAAGGACTGAAACAGCGGGAATAGCAGCAGCAATACTACTAAAGATTGTAAAAAAATAACAGGCATTTAGTTTGCCTGGTCGGATTGATTTTTTTCATTATCGCTTAAGACAGGCTCATTCAGTTGTACTACTCTTTTTGAAGCACGTTTGGTCATAGTCATATTCAGCAATTCGACGATGAATGAAAAAGCCATGCCGAAATATATGTAGTTTTTCAGATGAAGTTGCTCTGACTTTTCCGAATCCCATCCTTCTATAACGAGGCTCAGTCCAATCATTACAAGAAAAGAAAGCGCCAGCATTTTCAATGTTGGATGTTTATGGATGAATGAAGAAATATTCGGGCTGAAAAGAAACATTACAATCATTGCAATGATAACTGCGGCGATCATTATTTCTACATGCTTGGCTGTACCGCCTGCGGTAATTACACTGTCAAACGAAAAAACGGTATCAATAATCATTATCTGTATGATAGCCTGGCTGAGTGTTAACGATTTTTTATTGCCACTGAGCGCATTGGGGTCTTCACCTTCAAGCTTGTGATGTATTTCTTTTACCGATTTATAAATCAGGAAAATACCACCTGCAAGCATGACAATGCTGGCAATATCGAAGCCTTTCTCTGCAAGCGTAATAATCGGTTTGCCACGTTGTGATAATAACCAGCCAAGGCCCATCAGTAATAAACTGCGGATAATAATGCCCGCAATCATCCAGGCTGTACGGGCTTTTTTCTGGTCCTTAACCGGAAGCCTGTTCATGATAATACTCACGAAAATGACATTATCAATGCCAAGCACGATTTCGAGAACTACTAATACAAGAAAACTGATAATACTTTCGCTGGTTAACAAATGTTCCATAAATGCAATTCAAACCGTGAAAATATTAAAATACCTGTTACGAACTATTTTTGATTTATCTATTTCATATAACAGCAATAAAGTGCAATAAAAAAGCCCCTTTACCGGGGCTTAAATCTTTTGAAGCTTTTCAGGCTTTCTCTTCTTTACTTTCTCCTTTCAGGTCATCTATTTTATCATCCAGCTTTTCTTTCAAGGCTGTCGCTTTTTCTTTTGTGGCATCCCAAAGATCTTCAGCCTTATCTTCTACTTTGTCCCATACTTCCTCTGCTTTGTCTTCTACTTTATCCCATACACCTTCAGCTTTTTCTTTAAGATCTCCAAGGCCGTCTTTTACTTTATCCAAAAAGCTTTGTTCTTTTTTTGTTTCTTCACCCATAGCATTTCTTATTTAGTTGTGAGCAATAAATTTTAGTCAAGTTACGATTCTCGGCAACCTGTAAAGAAAGAATTTTCCACATAATAATATTGCTTAATGTATTTTATTATACATATGCGTAGGAGAAAGGTTATAAATGTCTGCATATTTTTTTAACAATGCCGGGCCCTTCATAGATAAAGCCAGTCCATACCTGTAGCAATGCCGCTCCTGCTTCTTTTTTTTCTATCGCATCTGTATGTTTGAAAATTCCACCTGAAGCAATGATTGGAATTTTAC
>JAEUVI010000327.1 GCA_016787105.1 Chitinophagaceae bacterium
GATGGCAGCCACATTACAAAACCATATACACCGATACTCCACAATGCATATTGCAGGCATAATAAAATAACCACTTTCGATTTGAATGCTTCCGCGTAATTCTTTACTGGTTTTATCCCCTGTTGTTCTTTTTGTAAATGCTGCTCCAATGTATCTTTCTCTTCCTGTGTCAACCATGACGCGTCTTTCGGTTTATCATTTACCAATACCCACCAGCAAAATGCCCAGATAATCGCAGGCGCCCCTTCTATAATAAACATCCATCTCCATCCCATTGCATGAACAAGATATCCTGATACAATCGACATCCAGAGTATTGTAGCCGGGTTACCCAATATCAAAAATGTATTTGCCCTTGATCGTTCTTTTTTTGTAAACCACCTGCTTAATAGTACCAGCATCGCGGGCATCACCGCGCTTTCGGTAACACCCAGCATAAACCTGATAACGATTAGCAATCTCACATCACTGATCATACCTGTCACCATGGCCAATGCACCCCAGAGTATGAGTGACCAGAAAATTAATTTTTTTGCGCTTTTATTGGCAGCATAATGTGTACCTGGCACCTGGAAGAAAAAATAGCCGAGAAAAAATAATGAACCTAATAATGAAGAAGTGGCGTCGGTTATCTGCAAATCATCCTTCATGCCTCCGGCAACACCAAAAGCAAAATTGGCGCGATCAAGATAGGCAAGGCTATATGTAATAAAAGCAACAGGAATAAGCCTAAACCACCTTGCTTTTGCAATCGAATTGTTCAAAGTTTATTTTTTTGTGATGAAGAGGATAAATATAGAAATTAATCTCCTTACTCCGGGCGGATATGATCTATTATATACAGTTTTTCGTCACGCTTTGTCATGATATATTTCTCCTTTGCTGTCTTTACCAAAATGCAAATCCACCCATTAATATACCGGACAGCACTAACCGGCGCGGACCGAAACGATCTATCAGCCAACCTGCAACAAAACCAAAAAAGCCATGTTCATTTCTGCACAATAGCTTTTCCAGGATTTACCGAATACTTCGTTCCTGATGGTAAGGGAAGTTTTTCATTTTCTTTTACTGGTTCACCAAAAACTGGCGTCCCATTTTTATCCCATGAAAATTTTTGCATACGCGGTGAGCGGAATTTGCCACAGCCCTGCCCCGGCAATGAATTCGCATGATACAAAATCCAGTCTTCTTTTCCGTCTGGTGACTTGAAAAATGAATTATGACCGGGAGCGTATACGCCATTTGCAATTGATTGTTTGAATACAGGTTCCGCATTCTTTTTCCATGCTGATGAATCCAGCAAATTATCATTACCGTTAAATGAAAGAAGCCCGAGCGCATAGTAGTCCGTCCAGCATCCGCTTGCGGAATAAACAATAAATAATCTACCATCATGCTGCAATGCCTGCGGCCCTTCATTCACATTTACGTGCGGTGGATTATTGGGATCATTTAAATCGCCATTCTTTTCCCAAGCAAAAACCGGGCTCGCAATCCGTACACGGCTGCCTTCAATCGTCCACGGGTTTTTTAATTTTGCTATATAAATATCCTGCTGCCCGTTTGTATCTCCCTCCCAGCCGGACCAAATCATATACAACTGATCTTTGTAAGTAAACACATCTCCATCTATCGCCCATTTATCAGAAGGATCCGCAATTTTTCCTTTAAAGATCCATTTGCCTTTCATCGGATCTGCTGATTCATTTTCCAGCACATACATCCGGTGATTGTTGTTATTGCCATCATCCGCCGCGAAATAGGCGTACCATTTATTATTTATAAAATGAACTTCAGGCGCCCACAACTCTTTAGAGTAGGAAGTGCCGGGTGCTGGCGTGTAAATAATTTTCCGTTTGGCATTTTTTAAAACAACAAGATTTTTTGTTTTCCAAAGCGTAATATTATTTCCCGTACTATTTGTGTAGTAATAATAACCATCCTTGTAAAATGAAAAAGGATCTGCGCCTGAAGAAAGAAGCGGATTCGTAAAAGTTTGCGCTTCCGCTATCGCAAATGATAATACAGACAAAACGATACAGCTTATTCTCTGAACGATCATATCATTTCATTGCGATTAATTACTCCGGTATAATTTCTGGTGAATCTCTTTTAATTTTTCAACCGGCATTTTTATGATTTTGCGATCATAGGTCATCAGGCCATTGGTTTCTACTTCCACATCCGTAGTTTGTGTATATACTGCGGCCGATAAACCTTTACTGATAAAATGGGGTATCCTGTCAATAAATTCTGCATACTTTTTAAACAAATCCTCATTGTTCTTAAAGCTCTGGTAGCCCCAGTTATTTTTGCTCTGCCAGGTATGCCCTTCGAGCGGAAGACCCAAACCACCAAACTCACCCAACACTACAATACGGGTATGACCAAACAAATCCGGGTCGGGCATTAATGGCTCAGGATAGTTGTGCAAATCCATGATGTTACCTGATTCATCAAAGTTGCCACCACTCGCAGCATTTATTAATCTTGAAGGATCTTCCTTTGCTGTCCAATCAACAATTTCTTTCGTTTTAAATTGTCCCCATGCCTCATTGAATGGAACCCACACAACTATACTTGGAAAATTATGCAATGATTGCATTATCGCTTTCCATTCTGTCCTGTATATTTCTTCCGACTCGGGAGTTCTGTCTTTATCCGTTGCCCTGCCATAAATACCTGGTCGCATTTCCCATCGATTACCCATATCACCACTTGGCATATCCTGCCATACGAGCATTCCGAGTTTATCGCAATGATAATACCAGCGTGCAGGCTCTACCTTCACGTGTTTGCGAATCATATTGAAACCCATCTCTTTTGTTTTTTCAATATCAAAACGCAATGCTTCATCGGACGGTGCAGTATACAATCCATCAGGCCACCAACCCTGATCGAGCGGGCCATACTGAAATAAAAACTGATTATTAAGCAACATGCGTTGTATACCTGCATTATCTTTCTGCATGGATATTTTGCGCATCGCGAAATAAGTTTTCACTTCATCAATTGCCTTTCCCCTACGCAGCAATGTATACTTCAAATCATAAAGGAAAGGAGATGATGGAGACCATAATTTCGGATTTGGAATTGATACTGAAACACTGCCCCGGTCAGCAGCTATCCTTTGTTCTGCTATTTTTTCAGTGCCGTCAGTTATTGTAACCAGTATTTCATCTCCCGATTGCATATTCTGAACTACTCCATTCAGGTATATTGTTTTTGCATCTACAACCGGAGTTTGTTTGACAGATGCGATATATGTTTCAGGAACCAATTCTACCCAAACTGTTTGCCAGATACCAGTTACCGGAGTATACCATATTCCCTCAGGTTTTTTCACCTGCTTGCCTCTTGGCTGTGGCCCATCATCAGATGGATCCCATACACGTATTGCTATATCCTGCTTTGTTCCTTTTTTCAAAGCCGTTGTTATATCAATTGTAAACGGATCATATCCGCCTTTATGACTTCCCGCTTCATTTCCATTTACAAACACCGTGCACTGCCAATCAACAGCACCGAAATGCAGCAATACATTTTTATTTTTTCTACCTGGAATGGTAACTGTTTTTTTATACCAGAGTATGCTGTCTTTTCCAACAGTTTTTCCTACACCTGATAAAGCTGATTCAACAGCGAAGGGAACCAAAATTTTTCCCTGCATAGTCGCCGGAATTGATTGTTGATCTTTTGGTAAAATAGAATAGTCCCAAAGCCCATTGAGATTGGTCCATTCATTACGCACCATTTGCGGTCTCGGGTATTCACTCCAAGTATTGGAAGGATCAACTTTCTCTGCCCATGCTGTCATTATTTTTCCTTTTACAGGTTGCCAGCTTTGCTGCGTGTAAGATGTTGTTATTATAATTAAACAACCGATGATAAGAGTGCAAGCGTATTTCATAT
>JAEUVI010000341.1 GCA_016787105.1 Chitinophagaceae bacterium
AACAATGTTAGGGCTCAACAGTTTTACATCCTGCTTGATGCTGAGAATGGATTTTTCATTCATTTCATGGTGATCGAATTCCAGGAAACTCTTTAATGTACCGTCAGCTTGTTTTTCCGCACCCATGTACATGCACGATTCCATATGGTCGGCATAGGAAATGCCTTCCAGCCATTCTATTTTCAGGCTCAGCCCATCTTCACTTTTTTTATTGGACAGAAGGAATGCCGATGCTCCGTCAGACAGCATCCAACGCAGAAACTCTTTATCAAAACTGATGTACGGATTTTCTTCCAGTTCCATCAGTTTGTGTACTTCATCTTCAAATTGATTGGCCACAAGCGAAGCAGAAAAGCGCTCCGATCCGGTAGCAATTGCAGTTGCAGCATCACCGATTTTTACAGCCATATAGGCGTACTTCAGTGCATGCATACCAGCGCAACATACACCTGCCGGAGACACAACTTCTATTGATCCCAGTTCCGGTATCCATCCATGCACCATACATGCGTGCGATGGCATCATCTGGTCCGGTGATGATGTACCACAGGAGAGTACATCCACATTCTTCAAACCTTCTTTATCATTTTTGAATAGTGCCTTTATCGCTTCGGCTGTGAGCTGTGCATTGGTATGGGTTGTTTTTCCTCCTTTTTCCAATGCGTAATAGCGATTGGTAATACCATTGTTGCGAAGCACTATCCGTCTTGATTTAGAGGGTTTGTCATTTATCATTCCCAGGTATTCCTCCATCTCATCATTAGACACAGGGCTGTTTGGGAAAAAATGAGAGGTTCGTGTTATATAAACTTCGTTCAATGGCATCTCTTTAAATTAGTTCAACTCCTGAATAATATTTTTTTTGTCTCGCGATTCTTCCTGATAAAAATGGCCTGAATAAAACAGCATCTACCAGCAGTATAAGCGGAGCAGCTACACAAAGAGCAATTAAAAGATAATATTTGAATGCAACAAGCCAGCCGCTTCTTTTTTTCTTTTTTGTTATAATATTTGCCCAAATCTTAAAAATCTTACCCGCTTTCCGCTCTATAAACATCAGGTGGTATTTTACATCTACAGCTTTTTGCTCTACCAAACGCGGCTGCAAATTTATCCAATCTCCACTTAGCAAATGGTCTTTGACGGTGTTGCCGAATACCGGCACGTTTGCAATGTCTTCATCAGATACACCTGGCTTTGGAAAAATGCCCCATTTCCTGTCTTTACGCCCGGTAAGCATCCAGTAAAAAATGGTAACAAGGCTTGCATAGTTATTATGCCTGTCTACCAGGGCGATATTACCCACTAGATTTGCACCTGATTGTTTCAATAACCGCTTGATTTTTTCCTGTGCATTTATCCACATGTTTCTGCAGCCACTGATTGTAACAATTGGTGTATTTACCGCGATTGCTTTAAATGAAGGATGCTGAATAAATGAACTCATCGGTATACTTGGTGATAAAAACCAGGGTTGTATACCGAGAATTATGAGGTCGTATTTATTTTCTTTCAGTTGAAATGCTTCCAGGTCAGCTGGTGTGCATTGCACACTTTCCGGCATGGCCTCGAAGAAAACTTTTGTTGTCCAGGGGAAAGGAAATTTTTTTACAGGCGATACCTGTACTTTTTCAACACTTATACCTGCTTCAATGAGAGGCTTCGTTAGGTTATCAACTATTTCGCCCAGCTGGCCCGACTGCGTGAAATATACAGCCAAAACTTTTTTACTCATGCTTTGCTACAAATTAAAAATCTTCGGGCCGGAGCACTTTTGAAGTTTTGCTATAGTTCGTTATAGCTTGCTGAACATCAACCGGCAGTTTTTTAAAAGATTGGCGAATATACGTACTGTCTTTATCCAAATCACTTTTATAGTGCAGTATACCGGGGGCGTGTTCCTGTATCATCAGCCTTAGAAAACGCAGCTCGCCATTGTCTTTGTCTTTTAAAATGGCCGCTTCCAGTTTTTTGTGCCCTTCTTTGAAAAATTTCAGCTTTTTATTCGCCCCTTTTACAAGTCCCGCTTTTTTCATGGTAAGTGCGCCTTCATAGGCTGATTTGTCCTTTAGGTCTGTGTTTTTCAAAGCGTTGAGCTGATTATCAACAATGGCTACATCTGAGGAAGCCATTGCGACATATAATTCTTTACGGGTGAATTTTGGGGCACTTTCCTGTGCTGGTACGAGGGCTGGTAAACATAAAATGATGGCAATAACCAGGAGGGCAGCTTTGTAGGAGCGTTGTATTTTCATGGGTCGCAAAGATATCCAAAAAAAACTTTTGAGAAACAGCTGGTTATGCACAGTTTTTATTGTTTAAAACTGTGATTTAAAGTTATTTAGCAGGGAAAACGATATGAGTAGAACTATTCGCTTTATCTTCGCATTTCAATTTAAAATTGAACTATTTATGAAGAATTCAAAGTTTTTGTGCCTGTCAGTTTTAGCAATAGCTATTAGTATTTCAGGGTTTAGCCAAAAACCTTATGATAAGGGAATTGGCCTGCGATTTTCAAATACATATTATGATGTAGTTGCTGCTACATTCAAATTTTTTGTGAGTGATGCCGGTGCATTTGATCTCAATGCAGGTTTTGGTTTGAAGGGATATGCTTATGGTGTTGGTCCTGGCTATAATAAAGTAAGGCCATTTAACCTGGGTATTTCTGCGGCTTACCAGCATCATTTTGAAATACCGGTAAGAGGTGGTGGTTTTGCCTGGTTTATCGGTGGTGGTCTTGTTGGTTATCGCAGTTTTTCCAGCGAAGGGGATTATGATGGATTTGGTTTCGGTATATTTCCAACAGGTGGTGTAGATTATAAAATTCCAAAAATTCCTTTGGCTGTATCTGCAGATTATCGGCCTACTTTTTTCCTGACAGCGCCGAATTATTATGATTCATTTTACGGGCGCAATATTGGCGTATCTGCCCGTTATACTTTTGGCAAAAATTAATTTTTACTGATATATTTATATAATGCCCTCTCTGGTAACAACCGGAGGGGGCATTTCTTACATTTGCAACAAGTTATTTTAGCCTTTTCTGCATGCCTGACATTGAGATAATCCGGGAGAAGTTTAATTTATTTAAAGTATGCGTTATTATTCCGACCTACAATAATGCACAGACGCTTGCAGCAGTCATTCATGATGTGGCCGGGTATACCAGGAATATTATCGTAATAAACGACGGCTCAACAGATGATACCGAACAGATACTTTCTTCATTCGATTTTATAAAAAAAATAAACTACAAGAAAAATAAGGGAAAAGGCTGGGCATTGCGGCAAGGCTTCAAGCTTGCTGAAGAATTAAAATATGATTACGCGATAACAATTGATTCAGACGGTCAGCATTTCGCGAAAGACCTTCCGTTGTTTATAGAAAAACTGGAAGGCGACAGAGATTCAATCTTTCTGGGTTCCCGTAACCTGAAGCAGGAAAATATGCCAGGTAAAAACAGTTTTGGAAATAAATTCTCCAATTTCTGGTTCACTGTAGAAACAGGGCTTACTATGCCGGATACACAAACCGGTTACCGTCTTTATCCATTGCACCTGATGAAAAATATGCGTTTCATTACCCGCAAATATGAATTTGAAATAGAAGTATTGGTGCGTTCATCATGGAGAGGTATAAAAATTGATTCGGTACCCGTATCGGTTTATTATGCGCCTAAAGAAGAGAGGATAACACATTTCCGGCCTTTTAAAGATTTCTTTCGCATCGGCGTGCTTAATACTGTTCTTGTACTGATTGCTTTTTTGTACATCAAGCCACGTGATTTTTTCCGGTCCCTTTTTCAAAAAAACTGGAAAGAATCGGTTAAGGAACATTTGATACACGCAGAGCAACCTGATACAGTAAAAGCAATTTCTGTTGGTTTTGGCATTTTTATGGGCATCGTGCCTTTGTGGGGTTTTCAGTTGTTAATCGCTATTGCTTTATCCATCATTTTAAAATTGAACAAAGCACTTGTTATCATCGCTGCCAATATCAGTGTACCGCCAATGATACCGTTGATTATTTTCCTGAGTTATAAAGTTGGCACTTTATGGCTGCCTGATACTTCCATTGCTATTCCATTCAGCAGCAAGATCACATTGGAATCAATAAAAATTAACCTGCTTCAATATATTTATGGCAGTATCACATTGGCAGTTGTTGCCGGTCTTTTTTTCGGTGCGCTTACCTTTGCTTTGCTGAAATTTTTTAAAAGAAAAACAAGCCCGGTAGCCTGAGGCGTGTATAATGGAAAAGTTTTTCACTGGCATATACGATTACTTCAAGCGTCGCCATATCGTTTTATATGCAGTGTTTTTTGTCAGCCTGCTTGCATTTGCATTTTTTGCATGGCAGGTGAAATTTATTGAAGATATTTCTGCCATTATTCCCAAAGACAAAAAGACAGAAAAGCTCAACCAGGTTTTTCAGAATTCGAAGTTTGCTGACAAGCTGATAGTTACTGTTTCGTTGAAAGATACTACTGTTGTAGAACCGGATAGTTTGATAGCCTACGCGGACTCATTTGTTGCGCAATTGCAAAGCTCATCATCAGCGTTTGTAAAAAATATACGGTATAAGGTAGATGACGATGTTACAATGGAATTGTTCCAGGTAATACAGGAACATTTACCTGTATTCCTTTCTGAAAATGACTACCATTCGATTGATACGCTGATAGCCAAAGAAAAAATTAAAGAACGACTGGAGCAGGATATAAGAATTTTAAGCTCTCCTTCAGGGTTGGCGTTAAAAAATATTATTACTAATGATCCGGTTGGAATTTCGTTTATCGCGTTGAAGAAACTGCAACAGCTGCAGTATGATAACAATTTTGAATTGTACGATAACTATATCGTAACTAAGGATAACAAGAATTTGTTATTGTTTATCACACCTGTTTATCCGTCAAATAATACAGGGAAAAATATTGAATTCTTTCATTCTCTCGATTCGGTGATTAATAAATTGTCGGCTTCAGGCTTTAAAGATGTTGACGCTTCTTACTTTGGTGCTTCTGCGGTTTCTGCAGGCAATGCACAGCAACTCAGGAAAGACACATTGTATACACAAGGAATTACGGTTGTCTTTCTTGTTTTATTTATCGCTTTATTTTTTCGGAAAAAAAGAGCACCGTTTTTAATCCTGATACCTGTTGTGTATGGTGCCTTGTTTTCGCTGGCCGCGGTTTATTTTATCAAAGGTTCGTTATCTGTTATCGCATTGGCTACAGGTTCTGTTATTCTTGGTATCGCGATTAATTATTCCTTGCACGTTTTTAATCATTACCGTCATGTGCCGGATATAAAGCAGGTGATTAAAGATTTGTCTTTTCCGTTAACAATCGGCAGCTTCACTACTATCGGTGGTTTTTTCTGCCTTGAATTTGTGAAATCGGAAATGCTGCAGGATATCGGGTTGTTTGCAGGTTTCAGTCTTATAGGAGCTTCTTTATGTTCGCTGATTTTTTTACCACACTTTATTGAAACAAAAAAGCAAAACGCTCATCACAGTTCATGGATTGATAAAATAGCATCATTAAATCCTGAGCATAACAAATGGCTGGTTGGTTTGATAGCAGTATTAACTGTTGTTTTCTTTTTTTTCGCAGGCAAGGTTCGGTTCGAACCGGATATGATGCAAATGAACTACATGCCTGCAGACTTGAAAAAAGCGGAAAACAAGCTGAACAGGATAACAGATTATTCATTGAAATCTGTCTATCTCGTTTCCGAAGGAAAAACACTGGATGAAGCATTGCAGAAAAGCGAAAAGTTGCTTACGGATATAGCGCTGTTGAAGGAGAAGAATGAAATTAAAAATTATAGCGGTGTTTCTTCCTTGTTGCTTTCCGATTCCCTGCAGCGACTGCGAATAGATAAATGGAATAAGTACTGGGATGAATCAAAGAAGAAGGAATTGATTAATGGTTTACAAAAGGAAGGATCAGTTCTTGGTTTCCGCGCTTCAGCTTTTGATAATTTCAAAAATTTATTGGATAAAAATTATGAACCAGCGGATAATAATTCACTGGAAGAGGTAAAAAAGAATTTTCTTGATGACTATATCACTGAGAAACCCGGGCAGGCTTCTGTTATTACAATGCTGAAAACATCTGCCGGAAGTAAGCAGTCCGTTATTGAAAAGTTTGATGATCGTGCTGATGTTACTGTGCTTGATCGCCAATACCTCACGAGCCGTCTTACACAAATAGTAAATTCAGATTTCAATAGTATCGCATGGCTTACTTCTATATTGGTATTTGTTGTTTTGTTAATCACATTCGGACGTATTGAACTGGCTACGGTTGCTTTTTTACCTATGTTGATAAGCTGGATATGGATTCTCGGCATCATGGGAATTTTTGGTATTACATTTAATCTTATCAATATCATCGTTTCAGCATTAATATTCGGCCTCGGCGACGATTATAGTTTGTTTATCATGGATGGGCTATTGCAAGAATATAAAACAGGCAAAAAGAATTTATCTTCTTATAAATCTTCAATTTTCCTTTCTGCAATAACAACTGTTGCCGGACTCGGGGTTTTGCTTTTTGCAAAGCATCCTGCTTTGCGTTCTATAGCATTTGTTTCTGTTACCGGTATTTTATGTGTTGTTCTAATGTCACAGGTATTAATACCATTTCTATTTTCATTATTGATAAAAAACAGGCTGAAGGAAAGCTATTTTCCCTGGACGGCATGGAGCTGGTGCAAATCAACTTTCTCTAATCTCTATTTTGCGTTGGGCAGTCTGTTGCTTACACCGATCGGTTTGGTGATGATAAAATTGAATCCCTTTAATAAGGAGAAAGGAAAATACCTGTTTCATAAACTGGTTTCAAAACTTTGCTGGTCGGTAATGTACATTATGCCCAATGTGAAGAAGCGGATTGTAAACCCATTGAAAGAAGATTTTTCAAAACCGGCGATTATTATTTGCAATCACCAGTCCTCGCTGGATGTATTGCTCACAACAATGTTAAGCCCGAAAATTATTCTTGTTGTGAATAAAAGGGTTTGGAGTTCGCCGGTATTTGGCCCTGCTGTGCGTATGATTGATTTTTATCCGTTGCCGGAAGAAGGGGCAGAAGACAGCATTTCACTTCTTGCTGAACGGGTAAAGAAAGGATATTCAATTGTTATTTTTCCGGAAGGAACAAGAACTTCAGACGGACCAGTAAAGCGTTTTCATAAAGGGGCATTTTATATTGCTGAGAAATTGAATCTTGATATCCTTCCCATTGTTTTGCATGGAACTGGCTATACAAAATCAAAAGGGGATTTATTGTTAAAAGACGGAACTACGACAGTTCAGTTTCTGCCTCGCATTTCGCCTGATGATAAAAGCTTTGGAAATAATTACTCTGAACGGACAAAAGGTATTGTTCGGTATTTCCGCCAGCAGTATGAGAAAATAAGAAGCGAACAGGAAACGCCTGTTTATTTTAAGGAACAACTTATTCGTAATTATTTATACAAAGGCCCTGTGTTGGAGTGGTACATGCGTGTAAAGATCAGGTTGGAGGATTATTATAAAAAGTTTGATGAATTATTACCGAAAGAAGGAAAGTTGCTGGATATCGGTTGTGGCTATGGGTTCATGTCATATATGCTGAATTTTACCGGTCCGCAGCGGCAGATTACAGCATTGGATTATGACGAGGAGAAAATACTTACAGCACAACATTGCTTTAGTAAAAATGACAGGGTAAGTTTTTTGCATGCGGATGTTCTCGGCTTTCAATTCGAAACGTATGATGGTATTGTAATCAGCGATGTATTGCATTACCTGCAACCGGATGATCAACGAACTGTTATAAACCGGTGTATAGAAAGCCTGCAGCCCAACGGCATATTAATAATACGGGATGGCGATGCAGATTTGGCAGAAAGACATAAAGGGACAAAGCTGACGGAATATTTTTCAACCCGTTTTTTTGGATTTAATAAAACAAATGAAAAAGGCCTGTCCTTTTTATCCGGGACGTTTATAAAAGACATTGCTATAGAAAACGGCCTTGCGTTTTATACAATTGACAATACAAAGCGTACTTCGAATATCATTTTTGTGATGAAAAAAGCTGGAACTTTACAACATGCAGCAGTATGATGTAGTGATAATAGGTAGTGGTATGGGCGGCCTGGTAAGCGCCAGCCTGCTGAGCATGGAAGGCAAGCGTGTATGCGTACTTGAAAAGAATAAACAATTTGGTGGTTGCCTGCAAACATTTGTTCGGGATAAAGTCATTTTCGATTCAGGGGTCCATTATATCGGCGGATTAGATAAAGGACAAAACCTTTACCAGTTATTCCGGTATATGGGTATCATGGATAAACTGAAACTGGAAAAACTGGACGAAGACGCATTTGATAAAATAATAACAGATGATGATGCGAATGAGTACGCTTTCGCACAGGGCTATGAAAATTTTATCGCAAAATTATCTGTCTCATTTCCGGATGAGGAAAAGGCAATCAGGGAATACTGTGAAACGATAAGATATGTGTGCAGCAAGTTTCCGCTTTACAATCTAACATTAAATGGAAAGCTGGAAGAGAAAGTAAGTGTGATGGATATTGGGGCTAAAGAATTTATTGAATCAGTTACACAAAATGAAAAATTAAGAGAAGTGCTTGCCGGTAATAACCAGTTGTATGTCGGTTACCCGGGTACACCTTTCTATATTCATGCGCTTATTATCAACAGTTATATTGAGAGCGCATATAAGTGTATAAACGGAGGGTCGCAAATTGCTAAACTACTCGTAGAAAATATCCGTAAACATGGCGGTGAAATTTTGAGGAATGAGGAAGTTGTAAAAATAGAAACAAAAGACGGCGAGGCGATATATGCGGAAACAAAAAAAGGGAAACGCATTTATGGAAAATATTTTATTTCAAATATTCACCCGTCGCAGACCCTGGAATTGGTAGAATCGCCAATGATAAGAAATGCGTATCGCAACCGTTTGAAATCGATGAAGAATACCGTTTCTTCTTTTTGTGTGTATATAGTGTTTAAAGAAAAATCATTCCCATATATCAACAACAATTATTATTATTTTAAAACTGGTCATGTATGGTCAATGACGGATTATACACAGGAAAACTGGCCGCTGGGTTATGCCTTATTTTTTACACATTCAACAAAAGATAGTGGATTCGCAGACACAGTTACTATTTTCTGTTATATGAATTATGAAGAGATGAAGCCATGGGAAGATACGTTCAACACAGTGGCTGAATCCACAGAAAGAGGCAGGGATTATGAAGAATTTAAAAAGCAAAAAGCAGAGCACCTCATAAACGTGGTGGAGAAGCGTTTTCCAGGTTTGCGCGATAGTATAAAATCGTATTATACCACCTCGCCGCTCTCTTACCGTGATTATATTGGTACGGAAGATGGTTCATTGTATGGAGTAACACGGGATCATAAGGATTATGTAAAAACATTTATCAGCTCCCGGACTAAATTGCCAAACCTGTTTCTGACCGGTCAGAACCTGAACGTGCATGGCATATTGGGAACAGCGATTTCCGGGTTGCTTACCTGTGTCGTATTATTGAATGACGATAAAATAGTAGAGAAGATAAGAAATGCTTAAGCGGAATAGATTTCTCAGGTGGATGTTATATGTGACAGGATTTTTTATCCTGTTGCTTGGCATCTTGTTTTTATATCTTGTTATTGTCTCAAAGGTTGAGCCTCCCCAAATTGCAGATACTTCAAGTTTGCAGTGGCAGCGATCATCTCCGGATAGTGGATTGTATACAATAAAAAACAACTGGTTTCGGAAAAGTAATTCTGGGCTTTTTGAAATGTATGTGGAAGGGGCACCGTTTGAAAGGGGAGTGGTGAATGGAAAATTGTCAAAAGAACTGGTGGTATCGCAGGAAGATTATTTCAGCGAACAGATAAATAAAATGGTGCCATCCAAATCTTACCTGCATTTTCTGAAATATTTTGTTGGCTGGTTTAACCGCAATCTCGATAAAAACGTAACAGAAGAATATAAGGATGAAATATATGGAGTGTCTAATTCAGCGTCTGATAATTATGGATATATCGGTACAAAATACCAGCGGATATTAAATTATCATTCGGCGCACGACATTGGGCATGCTTTGCAAAACCTGGCGTTGGTAGGCTGTACTTCTTTTGGTACATGGGGTGCAGCGTCGCAGGATAGTACAATGATTATCGGCCGCAATTTTGATTTTTATGTTGGTGATAATTTTGCAAAGAACAAAATTGTATTGTTTGAAAAGCCATCGCAGGGATATAAATTCATGAGTGTAACCTGGGGCGGGTTTATTGGCGTGGTATCGGGTATGAATGAAAAAGGTCTGACAGTTACGATTAATGCGGCAAAGAGCAGCATACCTTCCGGTTCAGCTACGCCGGTTTCTTTGGTAGCAAGAGAGATTTTGCAGTATGCAAAAAACATAAGTGAAGCAGTAGCCATTGCCGGTAAAAGAAAAATGTTTGTGTCTGAATCATTTCTTATTGGTTCCGCAGAGGATAAGAAAGCCGTAATCATCGAAAAAACTCCTGATTCGCTGGATGTATACGATCCGCAGAAAGATTTTATCGTGTGTGCCAATCATTTTCAAAGCAGGAAACTGGGTAACTCAGCACCCAATGAAATACAAATGAAAGAAAGCGCTTCGCCATACAGGTATGAGCGATTGATGGAACTGATGAATAAAAACGAAAAAAACACTGTACAAAAAACCATTGACATTCTTCGGGATCGGAAAGGATTGAACGGTGCGGATATTGGTATGGGAAATGAAAAAGCATTGAACCAGTTAATAGCACATCATTCAATAGTTTTCGAACCTCAGCAATTAATTGTATGGGTTTCCACGCAACCCTGGCAATTGGGGGAATATGTCGCTTATGATTTAAAAAAGATATTTGCTTTGAATGGTATGCAGCAGAATAAAGAAGTATATGATAGTGCCTTGACTATTCCGGCAGATACGTTTTTGCAAACAAAGCAGTTCTCCGATTTTACCAAATACAGAATGTTGAAGCAACGTGTATTGGATGGCCTGTCTGTAGAACCAGATAGCATTATTACTGCTAACCCCAACCTGTACAATGCCTGGGTACTCGCCGGTGATTATTCATTTAAATTAAAAGATTATAACAGGGCGTTGATTTACTATAATATGGCTTTGCGTAAAGAAATAGCAACGATACCGGAGAAAAATCATATTCTTGACCAGGTAAAAAAAATAAAAGAAAAAATCAACAAATGATTTTTGGGACAGGTATTGATATGATCGAAACAGAAAGAGTGGAAGCAAAGATTTCCAAAGAATCCGGGTTTCGGGAACTGGTTTTTTCAAAAAATGAAATAAACTATTGCGAAGCAAGAGCGAATAAGTTTGAACATTATGCGGCGCGGTTTGCAGCAAAGGAAGCATTTTTTAAAGCATTGGGAAGTGGCTGGAAAAACGGAACAGCGTTTAATGAAATAGAAATAACGAATGATGAAACAGGAAAACCGGAAATTGTTTTGTTGGGCGAAACGGCAAAAACAATAGCAGCCCTGTCAATTGGTAAAATTTCAGTTTCTTTATCACATCTGAAAAGTATTGCGGCGGCAATCGTGATAATCCAGGCCTCATCCCAACCTTCTCCTTAAGGAGAAGGCCACCGGCACACAGCCCCTGCTTTTTCGGAGATACCGATAGCTATCCGGTTTTTCGAAAACGTTGAATAAAAAACTAAAGTTGATTTGGTAGCGATAATGTTGATTAATGATTTATAGTACCGCTCCTTCTTCTTTGTAGAAGGAGGTGGAGGCTATATAAAATGAACAAGCATGAACAATCAGCCACAAGCTGCTTTTTTACCAATAAAGGAAATAGAAAACCTGCAACAAAAAAAACTGCAGGAGTTGTTAGTTTATCTGAATGATAATTCGCCTTTCTATAAAGATTTGTTTGCAAAACATGCAATAAAAATCAGTTCGATAAAAACGATTGCTGACTTACAAAATATTCCACCAACGGAAAAAGAGCACCTGCAGCAGAATAATGAACGTTTTCTTTGCGTGCCGAAAGGTAAAATCATCGAGTATACTTCTACATCAGGAACATTGGGAAGCCCGGTTACTATCGCTCTTACTGAAAATGATTTGCAAAGACTGGCAATTAATGAATACACATCCTTCACCTGCGCAGGAGGAAAACCGGATGATATCTATCAACTGATGCTAACGTTGGATCGTCAGTTCATGGCTGGCATGGCTTATTATTCAGGCATACGGAAATTAGGGGCGGGATTGATTCGTGTAGGCCCGGGAGTGCCTTCATTGCAATGGGAAACTATTGCACGATTGAAACCAACGGCAATTGTAGCAGTGCCATCATTTATACTAAAACTGATTGCATACGCAAAAGAAAACGGGATCGACATAAATAATTCTTCTGTTAAAAAGGCAATCTGTATTGGCGAAAATATCCGCAATGCTGATTTCTCCCTGAATGTACTTGGCCGGAAAATAACTGGTACATGGGATATTCAGTTGTATTCTACTTATGCATCTACCGAGATGCAGACTGCATTTACAGAATGCAAAGAAGGAAAAGGAGGGCATCATAATCCTGAACTGGTAATTGTGGAGCTGTTGGATGAAAATAATCAAACAGTACAGCCAGGACAAGCCGGTGAAGTGACAATTACCACGTTAGGGGTGGAGGGAATGCCATTGCTCAGATATAAAACCGGAGATATCTGTATCGCTGATATTGCTTCCTGTACATGTGGCCGTAATAGTCTCCGCCTTTCACCTGTTATTGGCAGAAAGAAGCAGATGATTAAGTTCAAAGGCACTACGCTTTTTGCACCAGCGCTTTTTGATTTGCTGAATGGTATGGCCGATGTGCGGGACTATGTTGTAGAAATCAGCTCCAATGAAATAGGCACTGATGAAGTGTTGCTGTACCTGTTACCAGGCGATTCAAGTGACGCTACTGATCATAAAATCAGGGCCTACCTGCAGGCAAGCCTGAGAGTAACGCCCGGTATTAAATATATTGATGCGGAAACGATTCAAAAGATGCAGTTTCCGGAAAGCAGTAGAAAACCGCTGAAATTTATAGATAAACGGTCTGGCATAATAAAAACTTGATACCTTCCTGATATTTCATTTTTTTTGTGCCTTGTTTAATTCAAATAATCAATTATTTACATGGTTAAAGTAGGAGCAAGTAGGCTGACGTTGCAGGATTTTGATGAGATCATTAATAAAGGCGGAAAAGTGGAGCTTGCTGCTGCTGCTCTTGAAAAAGTAGATGCCAGTCACCAGTTTTTAAAGAACTTTTCCAGCCAGAAACTTATCTACGGAATTAATACGGGTTTTGGCCCGATGGCACAATACAAAGTCAGTGAGGAAAACGTACTCCAATTGCAATATAACCTCATTCGCAGCCATAGTTCCGGTAGCGGAAAGTTGATGCCAGCTCATCTTGCCAAAGCAGTGATGGTTGCAAGGCTTAGCAATTTAATACAAGGTTTCTCAGGTATACATACAGAGCTGGTAGAGTTGTTACGTGAAATGATCAATAAAAATGTTTGTCCCTGCATATTTGAACATGGTGGTGTAGGCGCCAGTGGCGATTTGGTTCAGTTGGCACATCTTGGCCTCAACCTGATAGGGGAAGGGGAGGTAATTTATGAAGATAAAGTGCAGCCAACAGCAGAAGTATTTAAACGACTTGGCATAAAGCCATTAAAGGTCCATATCCGCGAAGGCTTATCAGTTATCAATGGTACATCGGCGATGACGGGTGTTGGAATGTTGAACATTATCCAGGCTAAAAAATTATTACATTGGTCAATTACGCTTTCTGCCATGACCAACGAAATAATGGAGGCTTATGACGATCATTATTCGTACGAATTGAATATTGTAAAACATCATAAAGGACAGAACCAGGTCGCTTCTATTTTCCGCGATATACTTAAGGATAGTAAAATGATCCGCAGCCGTTCGGAGCATTTGTATAACCCTGATAACATCAAGCATGATGTATTTGAAGATAAAGTGCAGGAATACTATTCACTCCGTTGTGTAACGCAGGTACTGGGCCCGGTGTATGATACCATTTGCCAAACCGAAAAAATTGTAACAGACGAACTGAATTCGGTAAACGATAATCCTGTTGTGGATGTAGCCAGTCACAATATTTTTCATGGAGGCAATTTTCATGGTGATTATGTTTCGCTGGAAATGGATAAATTGAAAATTGCGATTACTAAATTATCCATGCTTAGTGAGCGTCAGTTGAATTACCTGCTGAATGATAAGCTGAACCAGAAATTTCCGCCATTTGTAAACCTCGGCGTACTCGGTTTCAATTTTGGAATGCAGGGCATGCAGTTTACAGCTACATCTACGGTTGCGGAAAATCAAACCTTATCGTTTCCAATGTATGTACACAGCATTTCCAATAATAATGACAACCAGGATATCGTAAGCATGGGTTGCAACTCGGCATTGATGGCGAAACGGGTTATTGATAATTCATTTGAAGTACTGGCGATACAGGCGATGACGGTTCTGCAGGCCATAGATTACCTGAAATGTGTGCCACGTCTTGCTACTTCAACTCTCTCGATTTATAAGGAGTTAAGGGCTGTTTTTCCAAAATTTGTAGAAGACCTGCCTAAGTATAAAGAACTGGAAATTGTAAAGAGTTATTTTGAAAATTCCGATCTTCCCGCAACACTTGGTTAAAAGACGATACTGGTAATTTAATTTTATTAAAGCTTATCTCATATGTTTAACTATTTAAAGCAATCATTCCGTAGAAAAATCGCAAGGCGGGTAACTAAAGAATATCCTGCAAACATTGACAGGTTGGATTTGGGAGATGCAGGTAAAATTGATTTTGCGAGATGGGACAATCCTCTGGCCCCGCCGGTAGAGTTGACAGCGTCAACAGTTCAGTTTTTCAAGCAATTTATAAAAGAAGGAGATCTTGCGATTGATATCGGTGCAAATATTGGAGATACGACTGTGCCGATGGCGCTTTGTGCAGGAAGTTCAGGCCTTACATTGGGTTTCGACCCCAACCCTTATGTTTTTAAGATTTTGCAAAAGAATGCTTCACTTAATCCTGGTAGAATAAACCTGGTTCCTGTTCCTAATGCTATTTCAGCGGATGGGGAGGAGTTTTATTTTATTTCATCCGAGGCTTCGTTTGCAAACGGAGGTATATCGCCTACAAAAGACAGCAAGCATGGAAAATTCGTTTTCCCCGAAAAGATAAAAGGAGTGAACCTGAAAAACTTCCTTACACAAAACTATGGGCAATGGTTGAACAGATTTTCTCTCATCAAAGTTGATACAGAGGGCTACGATAAGGAAATAATAAAATCTGCATCAGATCTGCTTTCGCAATACAAGCCGGTAATTATCGCTGAAAGTTTTGGTAAAGCAACGGATGAAGCGAAACTGGAGCTGTATGATGTAATTGAAAGATTAGGATATAATATTTTCTATTTCGAAGACTTTAGGATAGAAGCGAAAGTAGAAAAGATGACAAGCCGGACAGACATGACCAAATGGAAAAACACAATCAATGTGTATGCTACGCCGAAGAAATAGTTTTTATCACAGTAGCGATATTTTTTAAAAAATTCAACAATGAGAAATTAAGACATGAAATGTGCATTGGTTACAGGAGGTTCAAGAGGTATTGGCAGGGCTATTTGTGTAAAGCTGGCGCAAATGGGTTATTATGTATTGGTGAATTATAAAGGCAACGAAACCGAAGCTTCGAACACATTGGCAATGGTGATGGAAGCAGGAAGCAATGGCGAAATAATGCAGTTTGATGTAGCCAATAAAGAACAGGTGCAGCAGGTATTGAATGGTTGGATGGAGAAGAACCCGGATAAAGTGATAGAAGTATTGGTAAACAATGCAGGTATAAAGGAAGACGGGCTAATGATGTGGATGAAGGATGAGCAATGGGATAGTGTGGTGCAGACAAGCCTTGGCGGTTTCTTCTATGTTACAAGAATTATTCTCAACAGTATGTTGCTGAAAAGATATGGCCGTATTATCAATGTGGTTTCACTATCTGGTTTAAAGGGATTGGCAGGCCAAACGAATTATTCCGCTGCAAAAGGCGGTGTAATTGCTGCTACAAAAGCATTGGCCCAGGAAGTAGGTAAGAGAAACGTAACGGTAAATGCAGTAGCGCCTGGATTTATAAAAACAGATATGACTGCAGATATAGATGAAAAGCAGATGAAAGTTTTAATACCGGCAAACCGATTTGGTACACCGGAAGAAGTAGCGCATGCTGTCGGTTTCCTCGCCACTCCGGAAGCTGCTTATATCACCGGGCAGGTTTTGTCTATTAATGGAGGGTTGTATAGTTGATAGTATGAGTGTTTTTTTTTAATAGTATTGCCTCACTTGCAAGAATTATAATACTTATAGGAGAATTTTCAACGAGGGAATATCTTCAATTACCCCTTCTTCCGCCACAAAATTATAAACAGCTTATTCCACATGTGAAAGCGATGTTTTAAATTGCCATTGACAATCATTTATTAAAATACATTCGCCTGAATTAAGCGTAAAATGAACAGAGTTGTTATTACAGGTGTTGGCATTTATTCCTGCTTAGGAAAAAACCTTGATGAGGTTAAGGATTCACTGTACAAAGGCAAGTCGGGGATTATTCTGGATCCTGTGCGTAAGGAATACGGGTATCGTTCCGGTTTGACCGGCTTTGTAGAACGGCCAAACCTGAAAGGCCTTCTCGACCGCCGGGCCCGCATTATGCTGCCTGAGCAGGGTGAGTACGCTTACATGGCTACCATGGAAGCCCTGAATACAGCAAACATGAGCCAGGATTATATCAATGAACATGAAGTTGGTATTTTGTATGGCAATGATACTTCTGCCAAAGCGATTATTGATTCCAACGATATTTTAAGAGAAAAAAAAGATACTACGCTTATTGGCTCAGCTGCTGTTTTTCAAACATTGAATTCCACAGTTAATATGAACCTGTCAACTATTTTCAAGTTGAAAGGAATCAATTTTACAATAAGTGCAGCTTGTGCCAGTGGTTCGCATTCTATTGGCGTAGCATACCTGTTTATTAAGGCCGGCTTGCAGGATTGCATCATTACAGGCGGGGCACAGGAGATCAATTATCTTTCTATGGGCACTTTTGATGCTCTTTCCGCTTTTTCTATTCGCGAATCAGAGCCTGAAAAAGCTTCCCGTCCTTTTGATAAGGATAGGGACGGATTGATACCAAGCGGTGGGGCGGCGACAGTTATATTGGAAAGTCTTGAATCTGCTCAGCGCAGGGGCGCGCCGATACTGGCAGAAGTAATCGGCTATGGTTTTTCATCAAATGGAGAACATATTTCAAATCCAACAGTGAATGGACCTGTCCGTTCATTACAAATGTCACTCAAAGATGCAGGAATACCTGCTTCAGAAATTGATTATATAAATGCTCATGCCACTTCCACACCGGCAGGCGATGCGAGTGAGGCCAGGGCAATCCACGAAGTGTTTAAAGGAACAGATGTGCCGGTAAGCTCTACTAAATCTATGACAGGCCATGAGTGCTGGATGGCTGGTGCCAGCGAAGTGGTGTATTCGTTCCTGATGATGAAAAACGGGTTCATTGCACCTAATATTAATTTCGAAAATCCAGACGAGGATTCCGCGAAATTGAATATCATAAAAACTTCCAAACACCAGGATATAGATGTATTTTTGTCCAACTCATTTGGCTTTGGAGGCACTAATTCATCCCTTGTCATACGAAAATGGTAATTTTGACCGCTTATGAATAGAAATCAAGAAATTATCGGGAAAATCAATGGTTTCCTGGTTGAGGAATTTGAGGTAGAACCTTCGGCAATTAAACCTGAAGCAAACCTGAAAGAAGTGTTGGAACTGGATAGTCTTGATTACATAGATCTGGTAGTTGTTATTGAAAATAATTTCTCCTTTAAAGTAAAGCCTGAAGACTTTACCAACATCGCTACTTTCCAGGATTTTTACGACTATATCATTTCCCGCGTCAGTACTAAAGCAACAGCATAATGCCGCAATGGCATGGTAAATCAAGAGGTACCCGCCTGGGGTATGGTATCTTTATTGGTATCTTGAAAAAAGGAGGGGTATTGCCAGCCTACTTCCTGTTGCGGTTTGTTTCCTTTTACTTTTTCCTTTTTTCACCTAAATCTTCTAAAAGTTTATACCATTTTTTCAGGCAAAAAATCGGTTTTGGATTTTTTACCACCATCCATAAAATCTACAGGAATTATTATCTCTTTGGCCAGAGCCTTATAGATCGGATTGTTGTTATGAGTGGTATTCCCAACCGGTTTACTTTCAACTTTGATGGTGAAGAAAACCTGCACCAGATGGCCGCTTTGCAAAAAGGAGGGCTGCTCATAAGTTCCCATATCGGTAATTGGGAAATAGCCGGCCACCTGTTGAAACGATTGAAAGCCCGTATCAATATTGTGATGTTTGATGGCGAACACCAGCAGTTGAAACAATATCTTACTGCTGTAACAGGAGAGCGCAATGCCAATATCATTGTAATTAAAAATGATCTTTCACATATTTACCAGATACAGGAAGCATTTGATAAAAACGAACTGGTATGTATGCATGCAGATCGCTTCCTGGATGGGGTAAAAACAATTGAAACAGATTTCCTGGGACAGAAAGCAAAATTTCCCGCTGGCCCATTTATTTTGGCTCATAAATTTAAAGTACCCGTTTCTTTTGTATTTGCACTGAAAGAAAGCAAATTGCATTACCATTTTTTTTCAAGTCCACTAAAGGAATATAGCGGCGATAGAAATGAAGTGCCAGCGCAGATATTGAAAGATTTTGTGAAAGAGATGGAGGTAAAAGTGAAATTATATCCCGAGCAGTGGTATAACTATTATGATTTCTGGCGATAGGCTTTAGCCTTTTCCGAAGTAATCAAGCTTAACAATATTTACCAATATTGATCGAAACCCTTAAATCAAAAAAGCTTTTAGCTTACAGCCTAAGTCTTAAGGCCTATAGCAAATGAAACCTGTAACAGATATATTACCTTTTATTCCGCAGCGTCCACCCTTCGTAATGATACAGGAGTTGATTGCATGTGATGAAAATTCCGCGATGACTACCCTGGTAGTAAAGGAAGAGAATATTTTTACAAAAAATGGGCTACTTGGCGAACCCGCCCTTGTTGAAAACATTGCACAAACAGCAGCGGCAAGGATTGGATATATTTGCCAACAGGAAAATAAACCCGTGCCGATTGGCTATATTGCAGCAGTTCAAAACCTGATAATTTTCCGCCTGCCAAATGTGGGCGACAGGTTGAAAACTGAAATTGTTATTAAAAACCAGGTAATGCATGTTACTATCATTTCTGGTACTGTAAAAATATATGATGAGGTAATTGCCGGCTGTGAAATGAAAATTTTTATTCAGAATAATTCATAAAACCAAATAATAACAGTTATGAAACAGTTACGCCGTTATTCCATGTTGATAATCCTCATGGCTTCAGGTATGGTAGCGCAATTCAGCGTTTCTGCACAAACCATTAAAGATGTTTTTTCAAATTCAGAAACAAAGATTTTCTTTTATGGTATTGATTTTACTAAAACGAAATTGATTGATGATATAACAGCCAATGAAAGCGATATTGTACAACGTCAATATGCAGGAATTAATCAACTTGCCATTAACGAACCGGATAAGTTTGATTTAAAAGCAGCTTTTGGCAGAACGATTGAACATGATATTACTACTGCTGTAAAAAGAAACGAAAAGGTAAACCCTGATGCAGTGAAGTCTTCTACTTCAGCGGATTTCAACCGGTTTAAGGAAAGTGATGTAGCGGATATTGTAAAAACATTTGACGCAGATCCCAAGAACGGAGTGGGATTGTTATTTATAGTTGAATCAATGAGTAAGTCGGCAAAGGCTGCGAATATCTGGGTTACACTGTTTGATGCTAAAACAAAAAAAGTATTGATGACTGAAAAAATGGAAGGTAAGGCTGCCGGATTTGGTTTTCGCAATTACTGGGCAGGCAGCATCAAAGATGTAATACTGGATATCAAAAAGAAAAAATATAAAGAGTGGAAATCCAAATACGGCGGATAATTGCCGTACCTGATTTAATAAATGGACAAACAACTTTCGGACAGAATAGAAGTACTGGTACGATTTAATGAAGCCGATCCTTTGGGAATTGTATGGCATGGCCATTATATCCGCTATTTTGAAGATGGCAGAGAGGCATTTGGTAATAAATACGGAATCGGTTACCTGGATTTTTACAGGAAGAATATTATAATTCCTGTTGTAAATATTGATTGCAGTTATAAGCGTTCGTTGAAGTATGGAGAAAAAGTAGCTGTGGAAACAACGTTTATTCCCTGCGAAGCCGCCAAGCTGAAATTTGAATACCGGTTATTCAATGCTGCAACCGGTGAATTGGTTGCTACCGGTTCATCGGTACAGGTTTTCCTGGATAAAGAAACATCGGTGCTTCAATTGACCAATCCTGTTTTTTTTGAAGAATGGAAAAGTAAAATGGGTCTGTAATAATTTAATGTACATGAGCGAAGTCTTTATTGTTGCTGAAAATATCGTCTCGCCGCTTGGTATTACCGCCGCAGAAAATTTTGCGCAGCTGAAAAAAGCTGTTTCAGGTATTCAGTTGCATACAAGCGAATCGTTATCCTCAGAGCCGGTTCACGCTGCTTTATTCAGTGATGCACAAAAATTTCCTGTCAAAGAAAATAAGAGCACGAAGTATACAAAATTTGAGCAGTTATTAATAGCATCCGTTGAAGATGCGTTGAGCAAGGCCCATGTTGATGTAAAAAACAAAAAGACTTTATTGATTGTCTCATCCACCAAAGGAAATATAAGCCTGGTGGAAACTGCCGAAACGGTAAACGATGAGTTGAAAAAAAGAATTGCTATTCATACTTCTGCGCAATTAGTCGCGGATTATTTTCAGTTTACTTCAAAGCCGGTAGTTATTTCGCATGCCTGTGTTTCCGGGTTAGCGGCTATTATTACTGCCATGCGTTTAATGCAATCGGGTCAGTATGATACCGCAGTAGTAGTGGGGGCCGATATTATTACGAAATTTATTTTATCGGGTTTTCAGTCTTTCCAGGCAGTAAGTGCAGAACCATGCAAACCATTCGATGCGGACAGGAATGGTATAACATTGGGTGAAGGAGCCGCTACAGTTATTCTGTCTGTAAACAGGCCAACGAACGGAGTTGTTATAAAAGTTTGCAGTGGCGCTACAAGCAACGATGCGAACCATATTTCGGGTCCCTCGCGTTCAGGCGAAGAATTGTACCAGGCTATAAATACAGCAATGAAACAAGCTGGTGTAAAGCCCGCTGATATTGATTTTATTTCAGCGCATGGTACTGCTACTATTTATAACGACGAAATGGAAGCGAAAGCGATTAATCTTGCAGGCATGCAGGATATACCTGTGAACAGTTTAAAAGGGTATTATGGCCATACACTTGGAGCAGCGGGCTTGATTGAAACGGTAGCAGCTGTTTATTCATTGAAAGAAAATATTGTATTACCAACCATCGGTTTTAAAAAAACAGGAACATCAAAACCCTTAAATGTTTCAAACAAATTGCAGGAAAAAAAGCTTAGTACCTGTTTAAAAACGGCGTCTGGTTTTGGTGGATGTAACGCAGCAATTGTTTTAAAGAAAGAAAATTGATTGTTTAATTATCGTTGATAAAATAGTAATGAAGTTTTACTCAAAGGACACAAAGACGGCATTAGAAGCAAAGGATTTAGCACAGTTTATTGCGTTTGGCCCCGTGGTATTCCAGGTTGCCAAAGTGGCAAGGGACCGGGGTATTCTTAAAGTAATAGAAGATAGTGGTTCAAAAGGTATAACAATTGAGGAGATTGTTGAAAAAACGAAATTGCCGCATTACGGCGTTCGTGTATTGCTGGAATCATCATTAGGTATCGGCCTCGTTATAATAAATGATGAGAAATATAAATTGACCAAAACCGGTTATTTTATTTTGCACGATCCGCTTACAAAAGTGAACATGGATTTTATTCACGATGTAAATTATAAAGGTCTCTTTCACTTGGAAGAAGCTATCGTAGAAGAAAAACCTGCGGGTCTGCGGGAGTTGGGAAACTGGCCCACAATCTATGAAGGCCTTTCGCAACTGCCACCGCATATTCAGAAAAGCTGGTTTGGATTTGATCATTTCTTTTCTGATATCGCATTCCCGCTTGTGTTAAAACATGTATACAAAGATGGAATAAAAAACATATTGGATATAGGTGGTAATACAGGAAAGTGGGCTATTGCATCTGCAAAATACAGGGATGATATTCATGTTACAATTGTTGACCTGCCCGGTCAGGCTAATATGGCTAAAAAAAGGATAGAGGAACTGGGTTTGAGCGATCGTGTGTCTTTTTATCCTGTAAACCTGCTTGACGAAAAACAAAAATTGCCGAAAGGAGCTGATGCGATCTGGATGAGCCAGTTCCTGGATTGTTTTTCTGAAAAGGAAATCGTTTCAATCCTTAAAAGATGCGCTGAAGCATTGGATGATAATGGCTATGTGCTGATATTGGAAGCATTCTGGGACAATCAGCGCTTTGAAACAGCAGCTTTCTGCCTGCAGCAAACATCCATTTATTTTACAGCGTTGGCAAATGGCAATAGCCAGATGTATGATTCAAGGGTTTTTATAAAATGTATTCACGACGCCGGATTTGAAATTGTGGAGCAGGTAGAGAATATTGGGCTGAGCCATACATTGTTGAAATGTAAGAAAAGCCCCCTGTTCCCCAAAGGGGGAACTTAGGATTAATATTCGTTTAGGATAATCAAGTTCTTTTATCGGAAATAGCCGAAATTCAGGTGAGACTATTAATAGATGAATTTTCATTAAGCAAGGGCTGTGTCTGGATGGCTTCCCCTTTTGAGGGAAGTCGGAAGGAGGCCGTTTAATTTTATTATATGCAAACAGAAAAAACAGATGTGTTGGTAATCGGCGCAGGTCCTTCAGGAACTGTTGCTGCATCCATTGTACACCAGGCAGGTTTCAAAGTAAAGATTGTTGAGAAATTAAAATTTCCTCGCTTTGTAATCGGTGAAAGTTTATTGCCGAGATGCATGGAGGCATTGGAAGAAGCGAAATTTCTGGATGCGGTGAAAGCAAAAGGATACCAGCAAAAATTCGGGGCGAAATTTGTAAAGAATGGTAAAGTGTGCGATTATTCTTTTGCTGATCAGTTTACAAAAGGCTGGACGTCGACATGGCAGGTACCGCGTGCCGATTTTGATAGCACACTTGCAAATGCCGTAGAAAAAATGGGCGTGCCGGTGGAATACGAAACAACTGTAACCGGCATCGTTTTTAATGAAGACGGATCATCTGTTACTACAGTAGAAGACTTACATGGAAATAAAAGACAAATAGAAGCACGTTTTATAATTGATGGTAGCGGTTATGGTAGAGTGATACCAAAGCTCTTCAATATGGAGCGACCTTCCAACCTGCCGCCAAGAAAAGCGTTGTTTTCACATACTGTAGATTTGAAGCGATCCATGGATGATGAACCTAACCGTATTACCATTGTAGTGCATCAAAAAGGTGTTTGGATTTGGATTATTCCTTTTTCTTCGGGCATCACTTCGTTGGGGTATGTAGGAAACAAAGAATTTTTCGATCAATATGCTGGTACGCCTGAGGAACAGTTCAGGGCGCTAATAGCAACACAGCCTTATATAGCCGATCGAATGAAAGATGTGGAATTACTTTTCCCACCAAGAGAATTGAATTCATGGTCTGCCAGTACCGATAGATTTTACGGGGATGGTTTTGTGCTGACAGGTAATGTAACAGAGTTTTTGGATCCTGTATTTTCCTCCGGTGTTACATTGGCTACGGTTTCGAGTCAATTGGCAGGTAACCTGGTAGTGCGAAAATTAAAGGGCGGCGAAGTTGACTGGAACAAAGAATACATGGATATTATGATGCAGGGAGTAAATACTTTTCGTACCTACGTGATGGCGTGGTATGACGGAACGCTCGATACTATCTTTTTTGCAAACGATCAGGATCCTTTGATCAAGAGCCAGATATGTTCAGTGCTTGCAGGATATGTTTGGGATATGTCAAATCCATATGTGAAGGATCATAAGCATAATGTATATAAATTGGCGAGAATGATCGAAATGCGGGACAGTCTTGCCAAATCAAACGCTTAAAATTTATTGTTGAGATTTAAGATGACAGAACAGATAAAATATATAACGGCAACATGCAGAATCTGTAATGGTGCTGTTTATAAAAACGAGGAGCTGCTTTTTGAAAATAAAGAAGGTAGTGCTCCGGAGTTTTTACTGGCATTGTATAAACACATCAGCATGGATTATCCTAAATTTTATAAAATGGATAATCTCGCAAAACTGGGATTGCTTGGCGCCGAAATAGTATTGAAAGATGATTTTAAAAAAGAAAGGTACAAGCCGGAAGATGTAGCAGTTGTGTTGGCTAATTCAAATGCCAGCCTCGATGCTGATACCAACTATTGGGACAGTGTTAAAAATATTCCCAGCCCGGCATTGTTTGTTTATACCCTGCCGAATATTGTTGTTGGCGAAATTTGTATCAGGAATGGTTTTAAAGGAGAGAATATATTTTTTATACAGGACAGATTTGATGCCTCATTCATAAATTTTTATGTTAATGATTTGTTCGATAGCCATAACATAAAAGCATGTGTTTGCGGATGGGTTGAAATGACCGGCGAAGAGTATAAAGCTGTTTTATATTTAGTGGAAAAACCAACCGGCGATGAAGTATTATTTTCGGTTGATAATATTAATAACATTTACGAGTTAACCAATGGATAAATTAATGTACAATCTGAAAGAGCAGATTATCCGTCAGCTAAACCTGAAAGACCTGAAGCCAGAAGATATTGGCGATGATCAACCTCTTTTTGTGGAAGGCCTCGGCCTTGATTCTATTGATGCGCTTGAGTTGATTGTATTGCTGCAGCAGGAATATAAAATCAAACTCGCCAATGCGGAAGAAGGACAATCTGTTTTCCGCTCTGTAAGAACGATGGCGCAATATATTACTGAACACCAACCAGCCTGATTGGGCAGCCCTGCATGAGTGCACCTGTATATATTGCCGGTACTGGCGTTATTTCGGCTATTGGCGATAATAGTGCCGCCTGTCTTGCTGCGCTTGAAAATGAACAGGCCGGTATGGCTGAAATGCGGATACTGGATTCCATTCATCGTAACCGCTTACCTGTCGCAGAAGTTAAATGGACAAATGAGCAACTCGCATCGCTGGCAGGAATGAAACCGCATATCAGCCGTACAGCATTACTCAGTTGTATCGCCGCGAAAGAAGCGCTTCACGATGCAGGTATTGAAAATTTTTCTTCGCTGCGCACTGGTTTTATTTCCGCCAATACAGTTGGCGGCATGGATAAAACAGAAAATTTTTTCAAGGACTTTTTAGCAGATCCGAAAAAAGGTAAACTACGCGATGTCATCAATCACGAATGCGGGGCAGCGACAGAACTGGTGGCCGATGAATTAGGAATAAAAAATTATGTTTCTACTATCAGCACAGCCTGTTCATCATCCGCAAACAGTATTTTTTTTGGCGCAAGATTAATCAGGCAGAATATACTTGATGTAGTGATTGCCGGCGGTACGGATGCTCTTGCAAAATTTACATTAAATGGTTTCAATACATTGATGATACTGGATCAGCAATATTGCCAGCCATTTGATGAAAACAGGAGAGGATTGAATCTTGGCGAAGGAGCTGGCTATGTTGTGTTGGTTTCAGAAAAAATAGCTGCTGCTTTAAAGAAAAAACCATTCAGCAGGTTAAGTGGCTATTGCAATGCAAATGATGCTTATCACCAGACAGCATCTTCGCCCGATGGTACAGGATCATTTTTAGCGATGAAAGGCGCATTGGCTAAAAGTGGCTTGCAGCCAGCTGATATTAATTACATTAACCTGCACGGTACCGGTACGCAGAACAATGATATAGCAGAAGGTACAGCAATAAAGATTTTGTTTGAACCTGCTTATCCGCAGATGAGTTCCACCAAGTCATTTACAGGGCACACATTAGGTGCAAGCGGCGCGATAGAAGCTGTGTTTTCTGTATTGGCGATTCGCGATGGATTGATTTATCCCAATCTCCGTTTTGAAACACAGATGAAAGAATTGCCATTCGCACCCGCAACAAAATTTAAAAAAGGAGAAAAAATTAATCATGTGTTATCCAATTCATTTGGATTTGGCGGTAATTGTTCATCATTAATTTTTTCAAAAATATAAGTTAGAGGATAGTAAGGCTGGGTCTGTTATTATGAATAAAGGAAACGAAATATTTAAAGTGACTTCGACAGGCGGGGAGCGTGTGTTGGTGGCCTCCTCCCTTGGAGAAGGTCGGAAGGAGGCCGTTATATGTATATAAGGTCTGTCGGAAATATCTCAGCACAATTATCTTTCAGTCAGCTATTGAAAGAGCCTGCTGTATATACTACAAACCGTCTTACATGTATTGAACCGGATTATTCCACCATAGTAGATCCGAAATTAATCCGTCGCATGAGCCGCATTATCAAAATGGGTGTGGCTGCCGGCATGGAATGCTTAAAAGAAGCAGGTATCAATAATCCTGATGCTATTATTACCGGCACTGCTTATGGATGCCTGGCAGATACCGAATCATTTCTCAGTAAAATGGTAGAGAATAAGGAAGAATTGCTCACACCAACAGCGTTTATTCAATCTACACATAATACCGTAGGCGCACAGATCGCATTAATGCTGAAATGCCATAATTACAATAACACCTTCGTTCATCGGGGCTTTTCTTTTGAGAGTGCTATGCTGGATGCGATTACATTAATCAATGACGGAGATGCAGCATCTGTTTTAGTGGGCGGGGTAGATGAAATAACAAATACCAGTCACCAGTTACTAAGTCGTTTTGGATTATATAAAACCAATCCTGTTTCATCTGCTTCTATTTTTGAGTCAGAAGGTAAAGGAACGGTTGACGGAGAAGGGGCTGCCTTTTTTCTCCTGGATAAAAAAGCTTCAGGAAATGATTATGCAGCGCTAAAAGCATTGCATACTTTTTATAAACCTGCGGGTAAAAGTGTAGTTGAAAAAAACATCTCTGATTTTCTGGCAATGCAATCTGTTGATGCAAATGATATTGATCTTATAATTACTGGCAAGAACGGTGACAGAAAAAATGACGAAGTATATGAGCAGTTATCTGCTTCGTTGTTTAAAAACAAAGTCTCAGTTAACTACAAGCATTTGTGTGGCGAATACCCTACCTCATCAGCCTTTGCACTCTGGCTTGCTGCGAACTGTATAAAGACAGGCATTATACCTGGGTTACCTACTGCAAAAAAACCTTCAACGATATTAATCTATAACAACTATCTCAGTATCCATCATTCTTTATACCTGCTTTCGGCATGTTGAATTTCAGGAATACCAATATTGTCTTTGTCGTGCTGCTGGCCGCGATGATCATTTATGATGTAAACAATCCATTGTCTTTTTACTGGTACATCATCGCAGGTATAGTTTATTCGCTTATCCTTTTCTGGGGAAGTTATGATGTGGGATCAAATTTTTATTTTGATATAATCTGTTCTGCTAAAA
>JAEUVI010000358.1 GCA_016787105.1 Chitinophagaceae bacterium
CCAATGGTATGGAATATGATCCTGCGAATCCTGATAAATTATTCCTCGCCTGCTGGGCGGATATTGATTTGGCTGATTTGGTTGGTGGCGATATAGCAAAATCAACTGGCGGCAACGAAGTTTTAAAAATGCCTGGTGGAATTTTTATTTCAGAAGATGCTGGCAAATCATGGAAACAATCTTTTGATGAAAAGCAATACATGTATGATGTAACTGCGGATCCGTTTCATAAAGACAGGTTTTATGCTGTTGCATTTAACCGTGCAGCATACATGACTGATGATGGCGGTAAATCATGGAAGAAAATAAAAGGCTATGATTTTCATTGGGGACAGCGGCCTGTTATTGATCTGAATGATCGGAAAAAGATTTATATCACCACTTTCGGCTCCAGCGTATGGCATGGCGTGCCGCTTACGGAACAATAATAAAGTTTTTTATGATGAAACCAGTTGTAAATACTGTCGCAGGACTTTTATTGTTTATTATTTTTTTATCAATGGGCTGCAAGTCTCCAACTGATAATACTGCAACCAAAGGAGAAACTCATTTTGCAAAAAACCCAAACGGTAGAAATGATGCGTGGAGTTTCGCGGGATATGGTGGTGGCGGTGCTATGTTTCATCCGGCGGTAAGTCCATTCAATAGCAATTTTGCGTTCGTTGCCTGCGATATGACAGGTTCTTTTGTTACCTATAACGGTTGTGAATCGTGGCGGATGTTCAATCTGAGAGGGCCTGTACATTTTTTTATATTTGATCCACTCGATTCAAACACTGTTTATGCTAATTCAATAGCATTGTTTAAAAGTACTGATAAGGGTAATACATGGAATGTTTTATATCCGGCACCAGCAGATATAAAGAGAATTATTTCAAAAGGAGATCATGCGACAGAAGTAGTTGTAACAAATGACAGTACTGAGAGGCATGTATTAAGTTTTGCAATAGATCCGGCTGATTCAAAAAGATTATACGCTGTTATTTCTATTGATAAGGAAATTGCCTTGCATACTTCTGCTGATGGGGGACAAACATGGAATAAGGAAAAAGAATTAAAAGATAACATTAAAAATATTTTTATCAATCCTGCTTCTCCGGGAGAAAATCGTACCCTATACCTCGCGGGAACAAATTCAATTGAAGTAAAAGAAAACGGAACATGGACAACAAATAAAGGACCTGCAGGAATAAAAAAACTAACTGAATTAACAGCGGGATATGATAGAACGCAGAATAAGTTTATCATATATGCAATGTCGGGTAAATCATATTTTAATCCGGACGAAGACAGTTCTGGCATTTATTATACAGACAATGGCGGTGCCACGTGGGAAAGCAGGCAAGCAGGTTTAGTAAATTTTAGTATGCAAGGAGCAACTGCTCCCGAATGGAGAAACATTGCAACAAGCGCATTGCATCCGGCTACTGTTTATGTTTCATATAACGGCTTGCAGCTGAATAAGGACACACTTTGTATTGGCGTAGCAAAAAGTGAGGACTTTGGAAAAACATGGGCACTGTCGTGGAAAGACAGGTTGGGAAAAGGAGGCTATTCGATTTCTGAAAATTTTAAAAGTGGTTGGCTCAATGAAAGGTTTGGGCCTACATGGGGAGAGAATCCTTTTGCAATCGGCGTATCACCGGCAAATCCTGCTGTTTGCTATGCTACCGATTTTGGAAGAACGGTTAAAACAACTAACGGCGGTGAAACATGGGAACAGTCGTATACAACAAAAAAAGAGAATGGAAGTTGGATGTCAAGAGGGCTGGAAGTGACAACAGGGTATGCAGTTGTTTTCGATCCGTTTGATACGGCCCATTTGTTTATCGCGAATACAGATATTGGGTTGATGGAAAGTAATGACGGTGCAATAAGTTGGAAAAGTGCAACACAGAACAATGGCGTGCCCCGTGAATGGATCAATAGTACGTATTGGCTCGCATTTGATACAGCTGTAAAAGGAAGAGCATGGGCCGCGATGAGCGCTAATCATGATTTGCCAAGACCGAAAATGTGGCGTAAAAATGGTGTTGCGGGTTATGAAGGAGCTGTGCTGGAAACAAATAATGCCGGCAAAACATGGAAACCCATTAGCAATGATATAGGTGAAGCTGCGATTACACATGTATTGATTGATCCTGCAAGTGATAGAAATAAACGTACACTATACGCCTGTGCATTCGGCAAAGGAGTGTATAAATCAGTTGACGGAGGAAAAACATGGCAGCAAAAAAATAAAGGCATAGAAGGAAAAGAGCCATTCGCGTGGAGAATTGTAAGAAGGGAAAAAGACGGAGCTTTATTTTTAATAGTATGCAGGAGGGGAGAAGATGATAGCATTGGTACTGATAAAGACGGAGCGCTTTACAAATCAATCAATGGAGGTGAAAGCTGGGAAAAAGTTTTATTGCCTGCGGAAACCAATGCACCAATGAGTCTTGTTATTGATGAAAAGTCAGGAAGGACATTTTTATCAGCATGGGGAAGGGTGATGAAAGGAAGATTTTCAGAAGATAGGGGTGGTGGTATTTTTATTTCGGATGATGAATGCAAAACATGGAAAAATGTTTTGCATAAAGATCAACATGTCCATGACATTACATTTGACCCACGGAATAAAACATACTATGCTTGCGGTTTCAATGGTTCTGCGTATCGTTCTACTGATAACGGAGAAACATGGAGCCGTATTAAGGGCTATAATTTTAAATGGGGAAAAAGAGTTGATTTGGATCCCCGCAATCCAGATAAAATTTTCATTATCACTTTCGGAGGAGGTGTATGGTACGGACCTGCAGCAGGAGATGACAGCGCAAAGGAAGATATTATATCTCCTGTTTTTTTGCGATAGTTTTTAGGCGTTTAAAAATTCACGAAAACGTTTGTTTTAAAATTAGCTGCAATATTGATAATATATTGTCCTAATTTTAAAAATGAACGCTATTGCATTTTTTCCTTAACTGCTGTTTGCCTTGAACGAGTTTTTAAACCATGACGAAGATGAAATGTGGTTGCTGTCGCAGGTACGCGAGGGAGATGTAAAGGCATTTGAGCAGGTTTATCACATCTACAGCCCAAAGTTATACGCCAATATTTTAAAACTGGTTAAATCAGTAACCATTACGGAAGAGTTATTGCAGGATACTTTCCAACGCGTATGGGAACACAGGCATACTATTGATACAGGTAAATCTTTTCGGGCTTATATTTTTACTATTGCGAGAAATCTCGTGTATGATTATTTTAACAAAGCTTCGAGACAGCGGCTGCTGGAGCGCTACCTGCAGGTAAAAGAAGAAAAAGCCGCTGAAAAAATTGATCATAAGCTGGAGCAAAAAGAGTCTTCTTTGATTCTAGAAAGCGCAGTAAGGCAATTACCTCCGCAACGTAAGCTGGTATATACGCTTTGCAAAATTGAAGGCAGGAGCTACGAAGATGTAAGCAAAACGTTGGGTATCTCCGAATCTACTATCAGCGATCATATTGTAAAAGCCACCAAAAGCATAAAGGCCTACTATCTTTCCAGGGATTTTGTTTACAAGTCCATCATTACTATTATCGCTGTTTTGAATTTCTAACTCATATTGCAGTGCAATTCTACCGGCACTTCCATGTTTCCTTTCCAATCCTTTAAATCTGGTTAATCTTAATTCTGCAAATTTTTTTGTTTTGCAACAGAGGAACTTCTCCGTTTGTTCGTATTAGTATGAAACAACCACATTGAACAGCGAACAGCGAATCGGCATATTGTTTAAAAAATACCTGGCAAACGACTGCACTCCTGAAGAAGCAGCCGAACTGATAGATATTATCCGGTCGGGAGAAAAAAAAGAGCTGATTGAAAAAATTATTGGCCAGCACCTGGAGGATGAACCCGCAGATAGACTGAATTACGATGCTGCTACAGAAAAAGTATTTCAAAAACTGGAACTTCCGGGAGCAGTGGAACCTGTAATTGTAAAATCTTCCTGGACAATACCTGCCTACCTGAAAGTTGCAGCAGCTGTATTGCTCATTGCTGTATCTTCTTACATAACATATACATTTCTTAATTCTTCAAAAAAAGAATTACCGGTTGCATCAGTAGCACAGGATGTAGCACCTGGTGGTAACAAAGCAACCTTGCTTTTATCAGATGGGAAAGAAGTGGTACTGAGTGAAATGCAGGTAGGAAAAATAACAGAGGATGGCGGTACAATCATTAAAAAATCTGCCGATGGACAACTGGCTTATATTACAACAAGCGGTTCAAGTAATCCTAATGCGAGCAATACAGTAAAGACACCAAAAGGCGGACAGTACCAGGTTATATTGCCCGATGGGTCGAAGGTATGGCTCAATGCGGCATCTTCTATTACTTATCCCGCTGCTTTTAGCAATAATGAACGCCGGGTTAAACTAACCGGTGAAGGATATTTTGAAATTACAACGGTACTGAAACATAATAAGAAAGTGCCCTTTATTGTTGAAACAGGAAAGCAAAAAATAGAAGTACTGGGTACAAGATTTAATGTAAATGCGTACGATGATGAATCGGGCATAAAAACAACATTGATAGAAGGGAAAGTAAAAGTAGTAACCGACAATGAGACGGTCATTCTGAAACCCAACCAGGAATTTAATCTTCGATCTGAAGGAATATCAACAAAGAAAGTAGATGTAGAGCCCGCTATTGACTGGACAAACGGTGATTTCATTTTCGCGGAAGAAAACATTAAAAGCATTATGCGTAAAGTAGCCCGATGGTATAATGTAGAACTAATTTATGAAAGTGATATTCCTGATGAAAACCTGAGCGGCCAAATATCACGCAACCGGAATTTATCCGATGTATTAAGGATGCTTGCTTTGTCCAGCGATACAAAATTCAGGATAGAAAACGGGGCTGTTCATATTTCGTATGAAAAAAATGAAAGACAATCATTCAA
>JAEUVI010000395.1 GCA_016787105.1 Chitinophagaceae bacterium
AATAAATGATGAGAATAACTTTTTAATTCCTTTCATTGTAGTAATTTTTTTTCTTTTAAAAGATTGAGCCTTATTTTCAACGTCGTTATCCATACTCCCAGCAATGCCCAGCCGATAAACGCAGGAAACTCTACCAATCTCATCATTGGACTTACATCTTTGAAATTTAAAGCAGGGTTTCCATCCTGACCGGGGTGGAGGCTTGGTAATAAGCGTGGTACAATCCAGATAGAAGGAAATAACATTGCGTATGCAAATATGTTGTACACTGCACTTACTCGTGCTCTTTTATCCATGTCCTGTATTGAATCGCGAAGTATATGGTAGGCGAGATAAATCAGCAGGGCAACTGCAGCACCAATCAACTTCGGTTCCCTGGCAATAGTGCTGAAGGAGGCAGTTGCAGGGTTGTTCGGATCGGCCCATGTATAACTCATCCATATAGCTCCTGTGGCATAACCCAGTGTGCCAAATACAATACCTACGGAAGAGTATTGGCGGGCATAGATGTCGTATTTCAATTTATTGGTTCGCAGGTATCTGACAGATTGCACAACTGAGCAGGTAAACAAAGTCATCATTGCCATCCACATACCCACATGAAAGTAAAGATTCCGGATTGTTTCCTGCAGAGCGGGCAGTCGGGGTACAGAGAGCAACAAGCCAGCAGTAAACGTGTAAACCAGCAAGGCCACACACAATATTTTCCACCAGGATTTATACATAGTTGTCAGGTGTTGTTCAATAGCTGTAGGGGTGTGTATAAATGGCGGCAAGCAACCCGGATGCTATTGACTTATAACCAGCAAAAATAAGGTGGGGATAGTTAATGGAGAATAAAATTTAGAATAGCAGTTTTGAGTAGATATCGGGAGTTGGGAGTGGGGAGTAAAGAGTAGGAAGTGATTAGTCGGGAGTAAGGAATAGAGTTGTCCCGGTTCTAGTTTATTAAGTCCAAAATTTTTCAAGAATCAAAACCTGAAAGGAGCTATCTTTTTTATTTTCCTCAAAATCCTTTCAATCCAAATAATCTTAGTTCTTCCTAATCCTTCCACAAAAACGGAAACAGGATAACTGCAAGCAAAATAACCATCACATTTAATGCTACAAGTAACAAAACATTGGCTATTGGTACTGTGAGGTCTGGGCTGAAAGCGGCATTGGATAATTGCATCAGCAATATCAGTTGCGGGATAATAATCGGGAAACCAAGAATAGCCATTATCGCAGCGTTTTGCCGGGCTTTTGCAGCTATCGCTGCAAGAAAGGTAAACACCAGGCTAAGCCCCCAGCCGCCCAGCAAAACAAGGCCGGTAAAAGTGGCGGCTTTCTGCATCGGGTTGCCAAGAAATAAAGTGAATAATATCAGGCTCAGCAGGCTCATGATCAACATTAGCAATGAATTAAACAGAAGTTTTGCCAGTACAAAATCCCTGGGGCTCGCGATAGAGTAGAAGTATAACATGCGGCCCTGGCTTTCCTGCAAAAAGCTTTTTGCTACAGCATTAATACAAATGAACAGCTGAATTATCCAGAAAAGCCCATTCCACACTTTGGTTTCTGGTTCTTCAATAGCCATGTACAATACAAATATGGTAGCAGCTATATACAGCAGTATGCCATAAAAAGTGTATTGCTGGCGTATTTCCAGCAATACATCCTTCTTAAAAAGTGCGAGTATGTGCCTGATTGATTTCAAGGTTCTAAGATTCTTCGTTATAACATTTACGGCAACGTGGTTCATAAGCGTCTTTGGCCCCAAGCATTACCTGGTCTTCATTGGATACTTTCCGGTATGAATAATTTGCGATATTACCGCATTTCATACAGATAGCGTGCAGCTTGGTTACATATTCCGCTTTGGCTAGTATATAAGGCATTTGCCCGAATGGTTTTCCGGTAAAATCCATATCCAGGCCGGCCACTATTACCCGTACACCACGCAATGCAAGGGCATCGCATACATTTGGTAACTCTTCATCAAAAAACTGGGCTTCATCAATGCCTATTACATCCGCATCCTGTGCCATCAGCAATATTGTTTGTGCTGTATCTACGGGCGTTGATTGAATAGCATTTTCATCATGAGAAATAATCTTTATTTCATCAAAACGGGTATCTAACGCAGGCTTGAATATCTCCGTTTTCAGATTGGCAAATTTGGCTCTTTTCAATCGGCGGATCAGTTCTTCCGTTTTGCCACTGAACATGGAGCCGCAAATCACTTCTATCCAGCCCCTCTTCTCGCCACGTATGTCAGGTTCAATAAACATTGTTAATATTGAAGTCGTTTTTTGTTAACATAAAAATTTGTGGCAAACAGTTTGTAACTTTAATCAGCTGATTTTAAAGAATTTTCTGAGATTGATAACCGTATAACTAAGAATATTTTTAAAATCTGCAAACAATATTTTAAGGCGGTTTCAAAAGTACCATATTCTGATGGAACGCATACAAGTCCTGATAAGTAAACTGAAAGACCAGTTTGAGCAAAACGCGGATCCTGCGCAAATGCTCGTGACAGTACAATTATTGCAAACAGAACTGTCGCAAAAACAATCAACCGGAAAACAATTTTTGGGTACATCCAAAGTTGCAGTTGTTCTTCCCAAAGCTGCTAATGCACCGGCACCAGCTTATACGTCTCCGGAGTTTGAACGCTATGGCCCTAAAACCGCGGTGGCTGAAGTTGCTATTGTAAATGAACCCGAAGTAGCAGTACAGGAAAAAACGGAAAAGAATACAACACAGAAAAACGGATATACCGGAAGAAAAAAAGACTCTTCTGTTAACGTATTTGATCCGCTTGTTGAAATACCCACTCTTTCTCATCAGAAAGGAGTGAAGGAAATAAATGAAACAGTAGCAGACAAGCAGGAATCGCTGAACGATAAATTAAGAAAACAGCATTCCGATCTTGGCGAAGCACTAAAGGGAACTCCAATAAAAGACTTACGCAAGGCTATTGGTATAAATGACCGGTTTGTTTTTATAAGCGATTTGTTTCGTGGTGATGAACCAATGTATGAGCGTAGTATCAAAACTATTAATAGCTTCAATATTTTTGCTGAAGCAGAATACTGGATTAACCGGGAATTGATTGTAAAACTGGGATGGGACTCCGAGTCAGACACGGTGGTACATTTTTATCAGTTGGTCAAAAGACGCTTCTCCTGAATATAATGTATGATTTTATCCGTAGCGCCAGTGTTTATCTCCACATAACTTTTTGCTGCATTACATTTTTGTAAATAATCGTCGTTGTCGTTTAGCAAAGTGGTAATTATTTGTTTCAGTTCTTCAGTGGTTGTGTAACTTATTGCTGCATCTGCTTGTATCAATCCTACGGCTTCCCTATATTTTTTATAGTTAGGCCCAAATACAACCGGCTTCCCATATACTGCGGCTTCGAGCGAATTATGAATGCCATCTTTTGTAAAACCCCCGCCGATGTAAGTGATGTACGCATAATAATACAACCTGGAAAGCAGGCCAATGCTATCTATAATGAGTGGAGATGTGGTAGTAGAGAGTGCTGACTGGGAAGTAAGGAGTTGCGAATAAAGGATTGCTGCTGGAAAAATTTCTTTTAGCTGGCTGAGATGTTCTTTGTTGATTTCATGCGGGGCAATGATTAACCGTGTTGCCGGATCGTTTATTTCATTGAGCAAAGAAGCAAGCATTTTTTCATCATCGGGCCAGGTGCTCCCGGCTATTATTAATCTGTAGTTCCGATAGAATTGTTCTATAACAGGTATTGGTTCAAAGTGACTGGCTATTTCTGCTACGCGGTCAAATCTTGTATCGCCGGCAATAGATACGTGTTGGTAGCCTGAATCATTCAATAATTCTTTTGATTCCTTATCCTGAACGAAAATGTGTGTGAAATGAGTAAGCATTTTGCGATACAGTGAACCGTACCATTGAAAGAAGGGCTGTTTTTTTCTGAAGACTGCTGATATTAACAGGAATGGAATATCCCTTTTTTTAATAGTATTAGTGTAGTGGTACCAGAACTCATATTTCACAAAAATGACCAATGATGGATTGACTATATCAATAAACTGCTTTGCATTTGACGAAGAATCTAAAGGCAGGTAAAAAACATAATCAGCATGTTCATAATTTTTTCTTATTTCATATCCTGACGGAGAAAAGAACGTGAGTAATATTTTATAAGATGGATGTGTTACTCTTAATTTTTCGATTACTGGTCGCCCTTGCTCAAATTCTCCCAGCGAAGCACAATGCATCCATATTACTTTTTCTCCACCTGGTATACTTTGCTTCAGTATTTGCAGAAGATTTTGCCGCCCAACCAGCCATTTTTTTGCTTTTTCATTGAAAATTGCGTCTATCCGGATACCGAACCGGAAGAAAATCAGGAATATATTGTATAAAATAAGCGACATGAAGCGGCAATTTAACCATCCCAGTCATTTTATTGTATTGACAGCCAGAGTTTATTTTACTATTTTTGCCCGCCGTACCCCGAAAAATACGATGCGCCCGGGGTTTTTAAACACGAATAAACACTACAGATGCAA
>JAEUVI010000427.1 GCA_016787105.1 Chitinophagaceae bacterium
TGACAAAGAAGATGGAAGCATTGCAGATGGAAAAATAAAATCCGATCTCGTTGCCGTGAATTTTGATTATGTTCCTGAAGGATTTGATCCGATTGCAATAGCACAGAACCATCGTGCTGCAGACGAGAAAACAGGATTTTCCGCAGGGCAATATCTTATCAATTCCAATGATTGTAAGTCATGTCACATGATAGATAAGCCTTCAGTAGGCCCTGCTTACAATGCAGTATCTGATAAATATAAAAACGATCCGAAAGCCGTTTCTTATTTATCCAACAAAGTAATACAGGGTGGTGGAGGCGTATGGGGCGAGCATGCGATGGCTGCACATCCCAAGCTGTCGCAGAAGCAGGCTGAAACAATGGTGAAATATATTATAAGTCTTTCCTCAAAAGCACCCGTCATTTCGTCTATACCATTAACGGGCAGTTACAAACCTGCTGTACCTGCAGGTGAGAATGGCAATGGGGGATATCTGTTGCGTGCTGCTTATACGGATAAAGGATCAGGAGAAATGCAGGGACTGTCATCTGAAAATATTATCGCCCTCAGAAATCCTTCAGTAGATCCGCAATCTGCTGATGAAAAGAAAGGAGTAAATATTATAACAACTCCTGTGTTCGCTTTCCAGATGAAAGGAAATAATTCTTATCTCGGGTATAATAACATTGACCTTTCAGGTATAAAACAAATTGAGTTTACAGTTCAGGCACAACCACGCTCCGGAGCTGTTGGCGGTATTATTGAAATACATCTTGATTCACCAGATGGAAAATTAATCGGGACTTCAGATTCGGTGGTATCAAAAGATGTTGATTTCAGTAAGTTTATGGGTGGCGGCAACAATGCAAAACCAAAAGAAAAACCCGGTGCAAAAAAAGAAGCGCAAAAAGCACCGCCGAAAATTGATTTTGCCGCTATCATGAAAATGATGAGTGTATCCGCAAAAGCAGTCATAGCACCTACTGAAGGTTTTCATAAAATATTCTTTGTGTTTAAAAATGATAAAGCAGGCGATGAAAAAATAATCATGCAGGTATTGCAGATAACTTTTCAGAATAAAGTACCAGCTGTACCGCTAAAGGCAGCTAAATAATCAATCGTGCTATTTTTAAAACCGCTATCAATAAATAAGAATTACTAAAACAATCAACTATGTATAACAGAAGAAAATTCATAAAAAACACAGGCGCACTCGCCTTCGGGGGCATATTATTATCAAAAACAGGTTTCTCTATTGCTGATGCACCGGTAAAGAATGCAGGCTTGCAACTATTTACTTTATTCGGTGTAATAGACCAGGATGTACCTGGAGCAATAAAGAAAGTAGCAGGTGCAGGATATAAAGAAATTGAATCTGCATTCAGTATGAAAGGTGGTTTTTATGGTTTAAAACCAAAAGAATTCGCCGCGTTATTAAAAGACAATGGCCTTACATGGCAATCTCATCACGTATTAGGTACTCCTTTTAAAATGCCAGCCGGTGCTAAAATGCCAAATGGCGCTGATGGCAAGCCTATCACTATTCCGAAAATGAGAAACCTGAGAGATGATGCACAGCAACTCATTGATGAAGTAGCAGAAGGCGGCGCTTCCTATATTGTGTGTGCCAGCATTTCTCATGGCACGGGCGATGAGTTGAAAGAAGCAGTAGATATATTAGGCAAAGCAGGCGAAGCCGCAAAAAAAGCGGGACTTACTTTATGCTATCACAATCATGAATCTGAATTTAAAGAAGTAGATGGCAAAATACCTTATGATGTATTTCTTTCGCAACTGAATGGCGATGTACTGAAAATGGAACTGGATCTGGGATGGGCTACGCATTCTGGAAATAACCCGGTTGATATTTTCAAAAAGAATCCCGGTCGTTTTCCGCTCTGGCATGTAAAAGATATTGATAAAGAATCCGGCAAGCCAACAGAAATCGGAACAGGCTATATTGATTTCAAACCAATATTTGCTGCTGCATCTATAGCTGGAATGAAACACTTCTTTGTAGAGCAGGATGGTGCACCAAAACCATTTGAGAATATTGCAAACAGCCTTGCGAACCTTAATAAGGTTGTCTGACATTTCTTTAAAAGATATAAGCAGGTCGTATAGCCGGCCTGCTTTTAGCATGCAAAACGGTTAATAGCTGCCTCTTGGAATACCCAAATATTTTATCACCTCACACAAGATGATTGCATGAAAAAGTATACTTGTTATTTATTAATCAAAATTCTCTTCAGCCTGCCGGCGCTTGCCCAAACCGGTAATACAATAGTAAAAACAAATGCAGGCACTGTCTCCGGTGTAAAGAGTGCATCAACCGGTATTTATTCTTATAAAGGAATTCCATTCGCGGCAGCACCTGTACATGATTTGCGATGGAAAGCACCCCAGCCTGTTCCTGCATGGAAAGGCGTAAAAAAATGTGAGGCTTTTGCGCCCAGCGCTCCGCAGGGCAAGCCTGTTCCTTTCATGATGTACACTTCTGAATTTTTAATTCCCGAAGAGCCTATAAACGAGGACTGCCTTTACCTGAATGTATGGACGTCTTCTATCAGCACACGATCCAAAAAACCTGTAATAGTATGGATACATGGCGGCGGGTTTATTGCAGGTTCGGGCTCCTGCCCTATTTATAATGGGGAAAATATGGCGAAAAAAGGTATTGTATTTGTTACAATCAACTACCGGTTAGGTGTATTCGGCTTTCTTGCACATCCGGAGCTAACAAAAGAATCGTCCACACATTCTTCCGGCAACTACGCATTCCTGGATCAAATCGCCGCGTTAAAATGGGTACAAAAAAATATCGCGGCATTTGGCGGCGATCCAAAACGTGTAACAATCGCAGGACAATCCGCTGGTTCTTTCAGCGTAAATGCATTGGCCGCTTCACCATTGACTAAAGGATTATTTCAACGGGTGATCGCGGAAAGCGGTGGCATGTTTAACCGCGACGGGCGAACCCTGACTTTGCAAACAGCAGAACAAAACGGGTTGAAAATCCAGGAAAACGTGAAAGCAAATTCCATAGCGGAGATGCGTAAAATGCCCGCAGACGATCTGGTGAAAGCTGTAAGTATGGGCATAGTCGGTGCGGTGATCGATGGCTATGTGTTACCAACCGATGTTTATTCAATATATGATGCGGTAAAACAGAATGATGTTCCTGTTCTTACAGGCTGGAACCGCGATGAAGGTTTTCCGCAAGGTGGTGCATCAAATCCCGCGGATTATAAAGCCGCTGCTGAAAAACAATACGGTGAACTAGCCACTGCTTTTTTACAATCTTATCCCGGCAACACAGAAAATGAAATAAGGCAATCGCAGCTAAAATGGAGCCGCGATAATATTTTCGCCTGGCATGCATATACCTGGGCAAAACTTCAGACCTCAAAAGGGAAAAGCAAAGTGTATGTGTACCAGTTTGATCGTGTACCGCCAGAAAATGAAAAGTATGGCGCTTTTCATTCTGCTGAAATCGCTTATGCACTGAATACACTGCACACATGGCATCGCCCATGGACGGAAGCAGATAAAAAAATTGAAGAAACAATGTCATCCTATTGGGTAAATTTTGCTGCCAGCGGTAATCCTAATGGCAATGGACTGCCTGAATGGAAACCATATAATGATATGTCAGCAGCAGTAATGGAGTTTGATGAAAAGCAAACAGGCATGAAACCCATGGCTGCCAAAACCGGCTTTGATTTTATTGATCGATACCAGGAGCAACTGCATCAGAACGCGAAGTAGAAATTAAAAGTCAAAAACAAAAATGCTTTATAAAATTTTATGAAAAATCTAATCATTTTAGTTATTATGTTTTTTACACTTTCCGTTTCCGCACAGGATACCAGCCTTTACCTGAGAAAGGAGTATGTAAATGCTGAAGGAAAGGTATTGCCCTATCGCATTCTTTACCCGGAGAATTATGATAAGTCAAAAAAATATCCTGTCATACTTTTCCTGCATGGCGCTGGTGAAAGAGGTAATGATAATACAAAACAATTAACACATGGGTCAAGGTTGTTTTTGGCGGACAGTAACCGGAAAAAATTTCCGTGTTTTGTTATTATCCCCCAATGCCCGCAGGATGGATATTGGAGTTCGGCAAAAATAGATCGGAGTACTTCACCTATTACAATCGGGTTTGATTATGAAGCCACTGGTATTACATGGCCCTTGCAATCTGCTATTGATATAGTAAAACAATTGACAAAGGATGAAAAGGTTGACAGGAAACGTATTTATATAACCGGTCTTTCAATGGGTGGTATGGGTACATTCGAGGCAGTGTATCGTAATCCAGATTTATTCGCGACGGCTCTTCCTATCTGTGGTGGTGGAGATACAGTGCATTATGATAACCGTGTAAAAGCAGTCCCCTTCTGGATTTTTCATGGCAATGCCGATGCAGTTGTAAACGTCAACCTGTCAAGAAGCATGGTAGCAAAACTAAAAGCATCGGGAGTAAATGTGAAGTATACAGAATATCCCGGCGTAAATCATAATAGTTGGGACAATGCTTTTGTTGAACCAACTTATCTGAGTTGGATGTTTTCGCAGAAGAGGAAAAAGGTGAAATGGTAGCTGGGTTAAGGAACAACTAAATTATCATTTAAAATGATTTTGGTTGTGATTTAGTATTTAAAGAATCAACAAGAGTATTATCTATTGGCATTTTTCTGTATTCTGCCAAATGTGTTTCATAGGTAGCTAATTCAGTCACAGAAAAATTTTTTCTTTTTTTCAAAGCTTCAATTGCTTTTTCCTGGGCTATTATCGCTTTTGAAATAGCGCCTGTACATGCATACCACTCGGCCACTTTATCATATTTCTTTGCGATATTAAACAGTTCCGGATATGTTATTTGATCGATCTCAGCCTGGTAAGCTTCGGCCCCCAACCGGAAAATCTCCGCTGGAAGATCTATTTCTGATGAGTACCATTCAATATCTCTGGCAATGAAACTATATATAGGCTCCTCATAAGTAGGTGTCACTATTGCAGTTTTACCATACTCATAGGCTTTATGTGGATCTGTTCTGAGTAATGCAGCGAATGTGCGGGATCCAATAAATGGAGCATACTTAAGCGCCGGCTCCTTTTTAAGGATCTTATCAACCAACAACAGTACTGAATCCGGTTTTCCAAAATCACCGTTCTTAAAATAATTGCCCTCGTACTTAATAAACTCATAATTTAACTCTTTATCCAATTCTTGTAAATACCTGTCAAAACCCCTTTTAGCCATTGACTTTTTAATATCCCATGTATTATTCACAATACCGGGTAATACATCTGCCAATTGGCTTGGGTGTCCGATCCACGCCAACCTTCCTTCTCTATCAATTATAAAAGATTTGGGAATTCCCTTTTCACCCGAAGCATCAATCCATTCTGCTGCCATTAAACTGCTTTCGTCTGTTGCTACATTATAATCCATC